>WQTH01000023.1 GCA_009786415.1 Chitinispirillia bacterium
GGGTCGGTTACGCCAAAGACGCGCAAAAAGTCAACTAAGAAGCTCTGCGCCTCCGCCTCCTCATTTTTCGCGTCTTTCCATCGCTTGGAAAACGCGATGGCGTTGGCCTGTATGTCGTCCCAAGTTAGTGGCATGGTGCTTTATGGCCGCCTGTCGGTTTGTGGATGAGCTTGCGCGTTTCCGGTTATAAATGAATCACTTATAATATAAAACATGGCATCAGCAGAATCAAAATTTTTCAGCATCTTCTACCACCGTCCCCGCATCCCCCCGGATACTAGAATCTGCATATCCCCCCAATCCTGCCCGGAACCGTGCCATCAAATTATACAAATAGCCCCCAATATCGGCCAGCTATATACCAGCTTGTCCTGCGGGCTCAACTTTCATAGATTTGTTCATCGATGGTCCCGACACAGTTTTGCCGTGCCCCTTACTGTTCAGCGGCACGATTATACCCTCCATGCTATTCATTAGTACGGGTTTGGTATTTAGAAGCCTGCGCTTCGCCTCCTCGCGTCTTCAATAATATACGGGTTCGTTAATCACCAAAAGCGCCAAAAAATCCCCCCGATGCCACCCCCTTTTTATATTTTTACATTTTCGGTAACAAAAATCAACCCCACAGGTGTTTAAGAGTTATGAACACGACGACAGGCGTCCGGCGCGTGGATGCGGGCGAGCTTTTCAGGAAATACTGGCCGATGGTGCTTAGGCGCTGCCAGCAGATGCTTTGCGATGCCGACAGCGCCGCCGATGCCGCGCAGGAGATATTTATGAAGGTGCTTGACCGGCAGGACTCTCTGCGGGAAGAGTATCCGTCGAGCTTGCTCTGGCGTATGGCGACCAACCACTGCCTGAACGTGATTCGGAGCCGCGCAGGGCGGGCGGAGGCGGCAGACGGAGAGTCGCTTTTGGCGCGCATCGCCTGCGCCGGCAACGAGGAGGAGCGGCACATGAGCCGCGGCGTGCTGCGCAAGCTATTCGGCGGGCATCCGGAATCGAGCCGCACCATCGCGGCGCTGCATCTTGTAGACGGCATGACGCTTGAAGAGACCGCGGTCGAAGTGAATATGTCGGTGAGCGGGGTGCGCAAGCGGCTGCGGGCTTTAAGGGAAACGCTTATTGAGCTGGAAAGGGTGTAAGCAGGGAACAGCCGCAAATGCGGAGTTTGCGGTAAAAAATATGGGAGGGGGTAGTATGAAGAATAATTATGTCCCTGACTGGAAGCTGGAGCGCTACATTCTCGGCGAGCTGCCGGATGATGAGCTTGAGGCTATCGGGGCTATGGAGCGGAGTGATGAGGCGCTGCGCGGGCGTATCGCGGCGCTTAGGGAGAGCGACGCGCAGGCTTTGGCGAAGTATCCGCCTGAGTGGATGGCGCGCAAGGCCGAGACTGCGCTGGCGGGCAGGGCGAGGGCGGCGGGGGCGCCCGCTGCTGCGGTATACGGGGGGATGATGCGGTGGGCGTTCCCCATTTTTGCCTGCGTCGCGCTGCTGCTTCTGCTGCCGCTGGGAGGAATTCTGCCAACGGACAGCCGCGTCGCGCAGGGCGATGTCTATGAGGACCGTCCCAAGGGCGTAATAGTATCGGAGCCGGCGCTTGAGGTTTGGCGCAAAACCGGCGGCGATGCCGAGAAGCTCGCTCCGGAAGCGGCGGTGCGGGCGGGGGATATCGTGCAGCTGCGGTACATCGTGCCGGGGCCTTGCTACGGGGCGCTTATCAGCATGGACGGGCGCGGCGTGCTTACGGTGCACCTGTCGGACGACAACGGCGGCGCGGCGCGGCTTATATCAGGGCGTCCCGTCGCGCTTGACGACGCCTACCAGCTCGACGACGCGCCTACGTATGAAGCGTTTTATCTGATTACCGCGTCTAACGATTTTGAACTTGAATCGGTAAAGCGGACGCTTTTGGGGGTTAATCACCCCATCGGCGACGGGCGTGACCTCGCTTTGCCGCAAAAACAGGTTACGGCCTTCACTTTAAGAAAGTAACGCGGAGATAAAATTATGACGGGTCTCTTACAAACAAAAACGCCCTGCGGGGGCAGCCGCCCCGGCCGCTCAATAACGGAACCGGCGCAGGTGCGGAAAGGTACGGGTTGACGCGATGTTATCGATATATGACATGGTGAGGATGTGGTTCGCGGTGTATTGCGGGCAGGTATCTGGCGGTGCAAATAATAACAATGAAAAATCTAACGACTGGAGTGTAAATTGACATACGCAAATCGGGTTATCGGCAGAATTCTTTGCGGCATCGGGATAAAAATCATTCCGGTGGTGATGTTGGCGCTGACGGTTGCCTCGTCGGCTGCGGCCGCATCCGGCGATAAGGTGCAGGTACGCCGCTATCTGCTCTCCGCCGGCGCGAACAACGGCGGCAAGGAGCGGGTTATGCTGCGCTACGCGGTTACAGACGCCAAAGCGTTCGCGTCTGTGCTTATAGAGATGGGCGGCGTAGAGAAGAACAACGCGCTCATCCTCGCCAACCCGAACAGCCGCGAGCTCATAGGCGGCATAGAGAACCTGAACAGGCTCATTGCCGGAAATAAGGACGGCGGCGCGGAGGTTAAAAACGAGGTATTCGTCTACTACAGCGGACATGCGGATATAGACGGGCTGAAGCTGGGCAGCGAGACGCTCCCGTGGGCCGACTTCAGGAACGCGGTCAACGGCATCAACGCCGAGGTGCGCGTCGCGGTGCTTGACGCCTGCGGGTCGGGGGCCATAACGCGCACAAAGGGCGGCATTGCGCGCCCGGCGTTTTTGTCAGACGCCAGTTCAGACATGAAGGGGTACGCTTTCCTCACGTCAAGCAACGAAAACGAAGTCAGCCAGGAGAGCGACCGCATAAAGGGCAGCTACTTTACGCACGCGCTTTTGAGCGGTATGCGCGGCGCGGCGGATTTGACGGGCGACGGGCGCGTAACCATCAACGAGGCGTACCAGTACGCGTTCAACGAAACGCTGCAGAACACGCAGAACACATCCGCCGGCACGCAGCACCCCAGCCGCGATATGAATCTGGCGGGGACCGGCGATATAGTGATGACGGACCTGCGCGTAACGAGCGCGATCCTGTCGCTTAACGAGGATATCGAGGGGCGGTTTTTCATTAGGGACGAGAACGGCAACCTGTTCGCCGAGCTGCGCAAGATGCGCGGGCGGGCGATTGACCTGGGCATAACCCCCGGCAAATACACCGTGCAGATGGAGGCGCCGTCGCGCAGGTGGGTAGCTGACAACGTCGTCATATCCGAGGGCAAAAAGACCACGCTTACAATGAACGATATGACGGCCATGCCTCTGGCGGAACGTACGACACGGCGCGGCAATGTTTATGACGGGTTTGAGGATGACGGCGAAGATCTTGACGGTGATGACGGCAGCGCGGCGGGGCCCAACGACCTCAGGGATCCCCCGGTACGAACGGCTGCCTCATCGCCGTCTTTATCCGATTCCCGTACGTCAACAGAGGCGTCAGCGGATACATCCGCGCAACCGGCAGCATCGCAATCAAATACAACAGCGGTGAACGCCCCATGCAGCGCCGGCTACGCGCTTAACATGAACATCATAGGCCTGAGCGTAGCGGTGGGGTCGGGAACGGGTATTGATTTTCACCCGTTCTCTAAAGGGTGCGGAATCATTCAGGCCGGTATCGTCAATATGGCGGATAGTGTCGAATACATACAAGGCGGCGCCCTGAACATAGCAAACCGTGTCGGGTATATTCAGGGCGGCGTTGTAAATATGGCGCAAAATGTCGAATACCTGCAGGGCGGTACGGTTAACATCGCCACAAAAATCGGATACTTTCAGGGCGGGCCTCTGAACATCGCGGACAGCGTCGGATATTTTCAGGCGGGATCCGTCAATGCGGCGAATAAGGTGGGGTACTTTCAGGCGGGGCCGGTCAATGTCGCCAACTATGTAGGGTACCTTCAGGCGGGAGCGGTCAACATCGCTTCGGAGGCCGGGTACGTTCAGGCCGGCGCGGTCAATATCGCCGGAAAAGTCAAGCGCCAGATCGGCGTGGTCAACATCGCCGGGTACAGCGAGGATACGCCCATAGGGCTTGTAAACATCATCGGAAACGGCATCTTCTACGCCACGTTCTACGGCGAGTCCGACGGCGGCATGGGCGCTACGCTGCGCACGGGTACGCCGCGTTTTTACACCACATTCGACTACACGCAGCCCATAGGCGATTTCGGGCTGTGGCCAAAGCAGTGGGGGCTTGGCGTCGGCTCACGTTTCCCTTTCGATACGCCGCTGTTCATCAATCTCGACCTCGCCTGGTCAGACGTCCATTACGGCAGCGATTACGACACCTACACCTACACCGACCGGAGGCCGCTAAGGCACTTGGATACCGATGGCCGGATTGACGACGAGTGGCTTGACGATTGGCGCAGCGACGACATGATAAGCCTGCGCCTTGGAATAAACTACGCCTTCACGTCTGTTTTGGCGGTAACGGCGGGCGTGAGCGTAAATACGATGGTAGAGGGCGGATTTGGGGGCTGGGGGCTCAACCGGTGGTTAGACTGGGGCAAAAACCCGTTGGGCAAGAACAGCGCCTACAACGACTGGACGGCGGGCAGCCGGAACCTGCGGACCTGGCCGGCGTTCTACGCGGGTTTGACGCTTGGAAAGGTTTACCCGTCGGCCAAAAAGACGCAAGACGCTGATTAACAATAAGATACGTGTTATTTGCGGGCAGATATCCGCTGCCGGGCTGTGCACCCCCGCCGGGGTGCATAACCCATCACACCGGCCCGCATCATAGCATATTGGCACGGCATAATCGGCCATATAATATAATTCCCAATAAAAATCACCAATTCCCCCTTGCCATATCGTATATTACTTTTCAGGAGCGAACAGGCTATGCGCAAAATATCCACCGACTTCATCGAGCCCGGCTGCATCGCCGCCGCCGACATTGTCAGCCCATCTGGCAACACCCTTGTCAACAAGGGCGCGCCCATCACCCCGGCTTTGGGGCGGCGCCTGCGTAATTGGGGCATCTCCGAGATATCGGTAGAGGGCGAGGACGACTCCGAAACGAGCGTAAAAGCCGAGACCCCGTCACCCGTCAAAATAAAAAGCGACCTCTACGACAAGTTCCTCGGTACGCTCGACAACACGCGCATGAGAAAGATTTTCGACGCGGTCTGCAAGCACAAAATCCAAAAACAGGAGAGCGTAGCGTAGCGCCATGAAAACACCTCTGCAAAACGATATCAGAATGCGGCTCCAATCCATAAACAGCCTGCAAACGCAGCCGGCTGTGATCGCTAAAATCACCCAAATGCTCCAAAATCCGGCAACCAACGCCGACGAGCTGGGGCGGGCGATACGTACTGATCAGGTATTGGCGTCCACTGTACTTAAGCTCGTCAACTCACCGTTCTACGGTTTTCCGGGGCGCATAGGCAGCGTCAACCACGCAGTCGTGCTGCTGGGCTTCTCAACGGTCAAAAACATCGTACTCACCGCCTCGGTTCTCGAAATATTCAAAATGGATGCCGGCGATGGCAAATTCGGGGCGCAGGAGTTCCGCAAGCACTCGCTGGGGTGCGCCGTAGCCGCCCAGTGCCTCGCACAGGCCATAGGCTACGAGAACAAGGACGAATGCTTCGTGGCGGGGCTGGTTCACGACCTCGGCAAGATGATAATGTTCCAGCTCGTGCCAGACGACTTCATGCGCGTAATCGACTGCGCCGACAAGACAAAAACGCTCTTCTACGACTCAGAATGCAAACTGCTGGGCATCAACCATCAGGAGGCCGGAGGGATGCTCGTGGAACAGTGGCACCTGCCGCCCGGCATACTGCGGGCCGTCTCGTCGCACCACATCCCCACGCGCGACAGCGGCGACACCCTCACGGCAATCGTCCACTGCGCCGATATCTTCGCAAGGGCAATGGGTTACGGCAACGGCGGAGACAACAAAATCCCCATGATAAGCGACAACGCCTGGGAAACCCTGAAATTAGACGGTTTGGATTTGGTGCGCCTGTTCAACAACATGGACAAAGAGTGGGTGAAAGCAAATTCGTACTTCCAGCTGGATTAGCGGGTTGATAGTTTGGGGCGTGGAGCTAACGTCTAAAACTCCAAACTGCCTTTCTCAACCCTTATTGGCGGCATCGCCCTCGGCAGCAGGGGCCGGCGGAGCGGGGGGAGCGGTCTCCGTTGCGGCGCCATCCGCTGGTTTCTTACCCTCCGTTTTAGCCAGTTCGGCAGCCTCCGCAGCCTCGTTAGCCAATCTTTCGCCAAGAATCCTGTACCGAATTTCCTCGCGGACCTCCTGAGTATGGTTAAAACCGGGGGGCATACGCAGGAAACGCGACAGCATCCAGCCGAAAATGAGGCCGAAAGCGGTCAGGATGAGCGCGGGGATAGGGATCGGGGCCAGCAATTCTTTTATGATATCCATAAACTTAAAATACAACAGGGCAGTGATAAAATCAAAATCAAAACATCAAAATTTTGCGAGGGCGGCCGCCCTCGGCCGACCGCAACGCCTGTAATCATAACATCCGCCGAAATCAATACAAATCATAAACATACAATTTGCATTCAATCTTCCCGTTGACAAACGGTATTTTCCTTTTGGCCTTCAGCCCCACCTGCCCCGCCAGCGCCGTATTCGCGGTAAAAACCGCCCCTTTGTGACCTTTGCATTTTTGTTTGAAAAACGCGCCTATGCCTCGATATGTCTCTACCAGCTCGGATTCCTCGCCCATCCTCATGCCATAGCCGGGGTTAAGGACTACTACGCCTGGGGCCGGCGGGACGGGGGTGGCCCCGTAGTCGCATACCTCGAAGCTTATCAACTGCTCTACGCCCGCGGTCATGGCGTTTTTGCGGGCAGCATCTATGGCCTTTTCGCTTGTGTCCGTGGCTATTATCTGAGACGGCAGGGTCTTTAAGACCTTTGTTTTGGCAGCCTTCTTCATCTCCTCCCACGCCCTCAGGTCAAACCCCATTACGTGCATGAACCCGAAGTTCTGGCGCGTTAATCCGGGAACCCTGCAACTTGCCGCCAGCGCGGCCTCTATGGCCATCGTGCCGCTGCCGCACATCGGGTTCACGAAGTGCTCGCCGGGCTTGAGTTCCATAGCGGCCACAACGCCCGCAGCCAGCGTCTCCTGCATCGGCGCGCCAAGGGGGATGCGCCGGTACCCGCGCCTCGATAACGACTCTCCGCTGGTGTCCAAATAGACAACGCAGCGCTCATCCCGCCAGTACAGGCTCACAACCGCGCCGGTCTGGTCGGGGCCGGAGTCCGGGCGGCGCCCCTTTCTCGCCTGAATCCGGTCCACAATCGCGTCCTTGCAGCGCAGGTTCGGAAAGCGTGTGTCCTTTATGGTGGGATTGCGCACATTGGAGACTACGGAGAGGTACTCGCTTGAGGGGATTATCGTCTCCCAGAGTATCTTTGAAAGCTCCTTGTAAAGCTCATCGGAATCGCGGCAGCGGAAAGCGGCTATCTGGAAGAGCACGTGGTGGCCGGTGCGGATGTGCAGATTGAGCATCATCGCGTCAAGAGAGGTCCCCTCGGTCGACAAACTCGTTGGCGTTACGGACTTTACCGGCAGTCCGAGAGCTTCGACCTCCGCCTTGAGGTACACGCACAGTCCTTCGGGGACGGTGATTACGATGTTAGACTTTTGCATTAAAAAACGCCCCTTGCCGCTTAGTTTGTCCCGACCTTTTTATCACACTCATACCGACTTTTTACCGACCTATGCCGACCTTTCGCCAGCACAACCCGACTTTTTGACAATTTGTCCCGACCTTTTAAGGATTTATCCCGACCCTTATTAATGCGCCGCCCCCCAGTGCCGCCCAACGCCCGCCTCCACCTTCAAAGGCACTTTCAGCTGATAAGCCGACCCCATCTCCCCGCTCACCCACCGCGCGAAATCTACTGCTATCCCCTCCGGGACCTCAAAAACAAGCTCGTCGTGTACCTGCAAAAGCATCTTCGCACCCGGCCACTGCCCCATCTTACCGTGCACACGTATCATCGCTATCTTTATGATATCAGCCGCCGTCCCCTGCACGGGGGTATTTATCGCCGTACGCTCAGCCGCTTCGCGTATCATCCTGTTGCTCGAATTAATTTCAGGCAGGTACCGCTTGCGCCCCAAAAGCGTTTCGGCGTACCCCAAATCGTGCGCGCTCTGCATGGATGAATCAATATACTTTCTTATAGACGGGAACTGGTCAAAATACGCCTCTATAAAACGTTTCGCATCTGCAAACGAGACGCCAAGCTGCTTTGAGAGATTTATGGGGCCCATGCCGTACATCAGCCCGAAATTGATTGTTTTCGCGGCGCGGCGCATCTCAGGCGTTACCATTTCAGGAAACATATTATAAACCGACGCGGCCGTTTGCGTGTGAATATCCCTGTCGTCAATAAACGCCTGCACCAAAACCGAGTCGCTTGACAGATGCGCAAGTATGCGCAGTTCAATTTGCGAATAGTCCGCCGATACGACAACGCAGCCCGGCGGCGCGATAAACGCCTCACGGATCTTACGGCCGCTCTCGGTGCGTATGGGGATGTTCTGCAGGTTGGGATTCGTACTTGACAAGCGCCCGGTAGCGGTTACCGCCTGATTGAAGGAGGTGTGGACGCGGCCCGTACCGGGCAATATCTGGTGCAAAAGCGCGTCAACATACGTAGACAGCAGCTTCTGTTTCTCCCGGTACTCCAATATCTTACCGGCAATCGGGTGATCATCGGCCAATTTTTCAAGGACGTCCACGCTGGTGGATTTCGACCCGCTTTTAGTCCCCTTGCCCGCGTGCAGGCCAAGCTTGTCAAACAGCACCGCCGCGACCTGCTTAGGCGAGTTCAGGTTAAACTCCTCGCCGCCGGCAAGCGCGTAAATCTCGCCGGTAATCCGCGCCAGCTCATCCCCGTATTCCCTTGATAATGAAGACAATAGCTCAGTATCCACCAGCACCCCGTCCCACTCCATGTCCACAAGCACCGGCGAAAGGGGTAACTCTATGTCATTAAAGAGGTTCCGGCAATTTTTTTCGTCAATAAGCGGCTGAAATTTGTCCCTGAGCAAAAGTATCGCGCAAGCGGCGTATTCATTTGATGACGGTACGCCGGGAACGGGCTGCCCTCTGCGCCCGCCCTTTACGGCCTTTATATCCAGCCCAAGATAGTCGCGGACCAAATCCGACAGCTCATTTTGCCGCTTACCGGGGTCAACAGTGTACGCCGCGAGCAGCGTATCAAACGTAACCCCTTGCAAAACAAGCCCCTCGCACCTCAATACCTGCGTACAGAACTTCAAGTCGTGCCCTATCTTCTTAACTTGTTCAGATTCAATGACTTCAGCCAGTATTTTCAGCGCCTCCGCCCTGTCTGTCCCGCCTAAACCCGCCTCGCCGCTGCTACCGAATAAGTCATTGTCAATAAAGCCATTATCGCTATTGTTAATATCTTCGCCGCCGCCCAGCGGCACGTGAAACGCCTCCGACGGCCCGACCGCCAGCGTGATCCCCGTCAAAACAGCCGCGCGCGACAATGCCCCATCCGCCGCCATATCTATCGCAACCTCGCCTATCTCCTTGATTTTATTGACGATACCGCGCAGCTGTCCCAAGTTGTCCACACTCTGAACCGCCGGCTCGAACTTGACCCCGCCGCCGAGCAGCGGGTGCTTCAGCATCGACGTAAACTCAAGCTCTTTCAATAACTTATGGCTGCGCGGCATATCTACCGGGCGGTACGCGAGGTGATCCATACCAAAATCAAGCTCGACGTCAAAACGCAAGGTCGCGAGCTTTTTGGAGAGGATGAGCTGCTCCCTGAACTCCGTGAACCTGCTGACCATCTTTGGGGATTCGAGGAGGGACGGGTCCTCAATGATCCGGTCGACCGTGAGCGTCTCCAAAATCTTGACGGCGTTCTTGGGGCCTATGCCGGGCACGCCGGGGATGTTGTCGGAGGCGTCGCCTACCATCGAGAGATAGTCCAAAATCTGGTCAGGGCGTACACCCATCTTTTCGGATACCTCGGACGGGCCCATGATATTAAACACACCTGCGCTCTCCGGAGCCAGCATACGCACATTTTTGCCTACAAGCTGCATCAGATCCTTGTCTTTTGTCACCAAAAACACGTCAAAACCGTCGGAAACGGCCCGGCGGGTCAGCGTGGCTATTACATCGTCGGCCTCAAAACCGTCCTGGCGGACTACAGGGATGTTGAACGCATCCAAAAGCTCGCCTATTACCGGCATTTGGAGCTTCAGGTCGTCGGGCATCGCTTCGCGGTTGGCTTTGTAGGGTTCGTAGGCCCTGTGGCGGAAAGTTGGGGTGCGGCTGTCCATCGCAACCGCGAGATATGGGCAGCTGTAGGCGTCGAGCAGGCGGAGCAGGTAGTTGGCGAAGCCGTATACGGCGCCGGTCGGGAACCCCTTTGAGTTGACCAGCGGGCTGCGGATCAGGGCGTAGTAGGCGCGGTAGGCGAAGGCGTAGCCGTCTATTAAGTATAGTTTTTTTTCGTCCATATCAAAACCCGATATAACTCAAAAAATCTGCCGTATTGCCACTTGGGGATGATTTGTTCCAGGACTTGATAAGTCTATGATACTCCTTGTCTTCCCGGTTCTCCTTACACACCTCTGTTAATAACTTGTCGATATCTATTTTAGAGCATTTGGCGGCGTTGCAGTCAAGCACGCCGTTCAGGCTTATATCACAGACTGTCAGGCACTTAACGTCTTCAAATTCAACGCTGTAGGGGAAAGTGCGGCAGGTTTGGGGGCGGGCTTCGTAGGCGGCGCAGGCGCAGTCATTTGTCTGGAACATGCAACGCTCTGATTTCTTTCGCAATACCATCGCTTTTTTGCCGCTTTTGAACGCGATCCACAGGCCAGATTCGGCGTCGAACTCCATCTCAGAGTCGGGGCAGAAGCGCACTATCTGGCCGGCAGGCTTGCCCGTGGCCTTTACCAAACGCCCTAAGTCCTTGTGGGTTATGGGGATTTCGGGGATGCGGCAGCAGTTGCCGCAGCGGCTGCACTGAACTTTCGGGTATCTCTTCTTCAAAAACGCCTCCCGCGCATTGATAAACAAACGTATGAGCAAATACAGCGACAACAAAAGTATCAACAAATCTAAAAACAGCGTAACCATTTAATTTAACAGCAGATACGCTTCAATAAACATATCGATGTCACCATCCAGCACCGCCTGCGTGTTGCTTGTTTCGGCCTCTGTGCGGTGATCCTTTACCATATTATACGGGTGCAGGACGTAGGAACGTATCTGGCTGCCCCACTCGATTTTCTTCTTTTCGGAGAGCTTGGACTCCCGCTCACGCTCCTCAATCTCCCTGTAATGCTGCCGTACGCGCGCTTTTAGCAGTTTCATCGCGGTATCGCGGTTCTGGATCTGCGAGCGCTCGCTCTGGCACGCCACCACTATCCCCGTGGGCATATGCGTCATCCGCACCGCGCTGTCGGTCTTGTTGATGTGCTGGCCGCCCGCGCCGCTCGAACGGTAGGTGTCCACCCGTATATCCTTCTCATCCAGCACGTAATCGGCTATCTCGTCCATTATAGGGTATGCGTAAACCGACGAAAACGACGTGTGCCGGCGCGCGTTCGAGTCAAACGGTGATATGCGCACCAGCCTGTGCACCCCGGTCTCGGCCTTAAGGTGCCCGTAGGCGTACTCGCCCTTAACCTCAATCGTCGCGCTCTTAAGCCCCGCCTCGTCGCCCGGCGAGCTTTCCAGTATATTGTACGAATACCCCTGCCGCTCCATATACCGCACATACATCCGAAACAGCATATCCGCCCAATCGCAGGACTCCGTGCCGCCCGCACCGCTGTGTATCGTTACCACCGCGTCCGCAACGTCATCCTCGCCGCTCAGCTTGCGGATGAACTCCATGCGGACGATATCCTTCTCAAGGTCATCCGCCTGCCCGTTAAGGGCCAAAAGCGTGTCCCTGTCCCCCTCCTCGGTCGCCATGGCGAAGAATTCGGCCATATCGCTCACGTCGCCGTCTGCTTTTACCCACGGGTCGACTATCTTTTTGAGGTCTTTGACGCTCTTGAGCACTTTTTGCGCCGCAGCGGCATCGTCCCAAAAGCCGTTCTGCGCCGCACGCGACTCAAGCTGCGCTATCTGGTTTTTCCGGTTGTCGATGTCAAAGATACCTCCGCAGGTTATCTACGCGGGTTTTAAGCTCCCGCAGCCTCTGGGTGTCCAACGCTTCGGCCATATTACACAGCTCCCTCCTGAAAACAGCGCGCGAACGCTCTTCCGTACGCACAAACCGGTATTTTTACGTCAATTTATCCTTATCGTAAATATAGATTATGCGCCGCCCAAAATGCGCGAAAAAATGCGGGTGCGATATTTTTGTAACGATTTCCGTTGCGCGGAGGTCTAACCGGAATGTATTCTCTATATGTAGGATTCACCATAAATCCATAGTGAAAATTTTTAAAAGGGGAGAAAGATGGCCGTACCGTTCTTCAAAAAACTTGCCGTATTGAGGTTGGCCGCGCCGGTTTTAGCCGCCGCTTTTCTTATTCTGGCCGGATGCTCCAAGGAGCCTTCAAATCCGGTCGGCCCTGGGGGGGGCGACACCCCCTCCGACACGATCCCCGGCGGCGGCGACACTGCCATTACACCGAATATGCCCGGCACCGGCTGGTATACCGCTTCCCCCGACGCTGCAACGTTCTTCATTTCCACCGTCGCAGATTTGGCCGGTCTGGCGCAGATTGTGAACGGAACGTGGGACGGCACCCCGGCCAGATACGATTTCTCCGGCAAAATTATCCTGCTCAGCAGTAACATAAACCTCTCTTCGTTCGGCAATTGGACGCCCATTGGGGATTACGCCGCAGACACAAACAATGTCTTTTCCGGAACGTTCAACGGCAACGGGTACGCCATAAGCAACCTCAGCATAAACCGTTCCGGCGCGGATTACCAGGGCCTGTTCGGCTGCATCAGGAGCGGGAAAGTGGAAAGAGTCAAACTTACCGGCGTAAATATCCGAGGCCGCGACAATGCGGGCGGCATTGCCGGAAGCATTGCCGACTATAGCAGCATCACTCAAAGCAACTCTGCCGGCGCGGTCAGCGGCCGTGAAAACGTAGGCGGCGTGGCGGGGCATATCCGCAACAACAGCGGCATAAACAAAAGCTACTCTACCGGCACGGTCAGCGGTGTCAGTTCTGTTGGCGGCATTACGGGCGGCGTGGCCGGTAGCTACAGCAGCCTGGCCAATTGCTATTCCACCGCGACGGTCGCAGGCACCGGCGGTTCCGTAGGCGGCGTGGCGGGATACCTTATTACCAACAGCAGTATGACAAACTGCTATTCCACAGGCACGGTCAGCGGCATCAATGACGTAGGCGGTGTGGCAGGCCGCATTGACGGCAACAGCAATCTGTCAAAAAGCGCCGCGCTGAACCTTCAGGTAAAAGGAACCGGCGCAAACATTGGGCGCGTAGCCGGCGCCGTCGAAGGCACCCTCTCAGACAACGCCGCATATTCGGAAATGATAAATAATTCAGGCGTGGCCGCGTGGAACAACAAAGGCGCGGATCAAAAAGACGGAGATGACATTACCGCCAAAGAGGTTACGCTCGACGCCACGATCGGAAACCGGTTTACCGGCGACTGGTGGATAACAAACGGATATCTCCCCGGCATAAATGATATAATAGACTTGCCGGCGCATCTGGCCTACTTCACGCCCGGTACCCGGTGGTACATTAATGCCCTTGCCGCCAATCATAATGAAACAAATTTTACCATAACCGCTGCCGAAGACCTTGCGGGGCTGGCGGAGATCGTCAACGGAACCTGGGTAAACAAGCCGGGTACGCCGCGATTTGACAATTTTTCCGGCAAAACCATAAAACTCGCCCGCAGTGTCGATCTGTCATCGTATGATAACTGGACCGCTATAGGGACTCTCATCTATGAATTTTCCGGAACATTTGACGGTGGCGGATATGTTATAAACAATCTGACCATAAACACTCCAGACGAAGACGACTTTCGCTATTACGGCCTGTTCGGCCGTATCAACAATGGCCGGGNGGTAAATCTGGGGCTTGACAAAGTGAATATCAACGGCAACAACTATGTCGGCGCCTTAGTGGGAAACTTTATAAGCGGCACCATCTCCAACTGCTATTCCTCCGGCACGGTCAGCGGTACAGGAAATATGGTCGGCGGTATCGCGGGTACTGTTGATAACAACGGCATAATTACAAAGACCTACTCCACCGCAGCCGTCAGCAGTACCGGCCGTTATATCGGCGGTATTGCTGGACAGATCAGCAACGGCAGCAGCATTGAAAACAGCTATGCCACCGGCACCGTAACCGCCGGCGTCGCAGCCGGAGGCATTGCGGGATGGATTGATAACAACAGCCGCATAATCTACTGCTACTCCACCGGCGCGATAAGTAGCAATGATGTGGGCGGCGGCATATCGGGATGGGTAGGCGCAGCCAGCAGCGTAACCTACAGTGCCGCGCTGAATCCGGAAGTAAAAGCTAACATCTTTGTGGGACGCGTAACCGGTGTTACTTACGGCGATAACCCGCTGCTCTCAAACAATGTCGCCTTCGCCGAAATGATAAATAACGACGGGGGCACCGCGTGGAACGACAAGGGCAAAGGGGATATGAGCGGCGAAGACATCTCGGCAGCCGACATAGCGGCCGACGGAACCATAGGATGGCGCTTTACCGCCGCCGAAGGCTGGACAACGGCAAACGGCATGCTCCCCGGCCTAAACGGTCAGACGGAGCCGAGGCCGCTGCATTTGCGGTAGAGTGGCGGCGCCGGAAATAAACGCAAAATAATTCTTGCGTGATAAGTGCGCGGCAATTTATATTATGGGCAGCTGATAGGATTTTGCGCAAGCTGGCCCGGCGGTTGCCACGCCCCCTAAATGCGCGGATTCGCGGCGTTTTGACAGTTTATGGTATCTATATCTACTCTTTTAACACCTTATCGTTCGAAAGGAACGGTTATGATTAAATTTTTTGCAGGGAAGAAGTTCTTGATAGCGGCAGCGGCGGCCGGGATTGTCGCGTTTGGCGGTATTGGGGCAAAGGCCGAGGCGCAGGTATCGAGCATAGGTTTGCGGCTCGGATACAATACAAACACCATGACCATGCCCTACAGCACGTTTGACAATACGCTTACATGGACTCGCAAGGGCAGGTTCACCAACGGCGGCGGCGTCCACGCCGGAATCTCGCTAAACATCCCCATCTCCGAAATGGATATCGCCGGCGACAATTACCTGTTCGGTATCTGCCCCAACTTTCTGTTCACCACAAAAGGCGGTGAGGTGTCAATTACATATAATAGCCTTTTCCGCGGTACTTACAGGGTAGACGCCTATTATCTTGACGTTCCCATTCCATTCACGTTCAAGCGGGATTTTGGGTCTTACGCCGTGCGGGTTGAGATCGGCCCGTATGTCGCCCTGGGCCTGTTTGGGGATCAAAAGATAGAAGTTTCCGGATTAAACTTGCCTTACAAAGAGAGCTCTTTTTCCAAAGAGGGCCTCTCACGCCTCGACGTCGGCCTGTTCTACGGGGTGGCGCTGGAGTTCATGGACACCTATTTTGTAAGCCTCCGCGCAGGCTCCGGCCTCACGGACGAGGAGGTAACAGCCGTCTACCTGACGCTGGGGTACAACATCAATTTCTAACCGGCAGCACCGGCATACCTGAAAGCAAAACGGCGCTGCCGCTCCCAATTTGGGGGCGGCAGCGTTTTTTTATCCGCAGCCCGCAGAAAAAATTGGCATCCGCTCAGGGCATAACATATATTTACACTCTATCATGGTACAAAATTTAACCTGACACGGGTTAGGAACCTAGTATGAGTTTCAAGGAAATAAGAAAGCTGCTCACTCCGGCTGAAATCAAGGACTTAGTGCCGGTTCCCAAACACCTGCTCGACAAAAAAAACGAGCGGGACAGGGAGATCAAGGCGGTATTTGAGAAGAAGGACAGCCGTTTTATAGTGGTAATAGGCCCCTGCTCGGCGCACGACGAAGACGCCGTATGCGAGTACGTCTACCGCCTCGCCGACGTGCAGGCGCGGGTCAAAGACAAGCTTATCCTCATCCCGCGTATTTACACCAACAAGCCGCGCACCACCGGTCAGGGCTACAAGGGCATGGCGCACCAGCCCGACCACCTGAAAGAGCCCAACATCGCCGTTGGCATAGCGGCGATACGGCGGATGCACGTGCGCTCGTTCAACCAGTCGGGCCTCAGCGCCGCAGACGAGATGCTCTACCCCGACAACCACCCGTATCTCGACGACCTGCTCTGCTACGTAGCCGTTGGCGCGCGCTCGGTAGAAAACCAGCAGCACCGCCTTACGGCAAGCGGCCTCGACATACCCGTGGGAATGAAAAACCCGACCAGCGGCGATGTAAACGTGGCCCTCAACTCTGTGCTGGCCGCGCAAATCACCCACGTATTCTCATTCAACGGATACGAGGTGCAAACCGAAGGCAACCCGCACGCGCACCTGATACTGCGCGGGGCGGTCAACAGCCACGGCGAACCGTGCCCCAACTACCACCACGAAGACCTGTTCCGCGCGGCGGAAACATACACAAAGCGCAACCTGTCAAACCCGACAATCTTCGTGGACACAAACCACGACAACTCCGGAAAGCGATTCGCGGAACAAAAAAGAATCGCCATGGAGATACTGCGCAGCAGAAAGCACGACACAAAACTGGCGCAAATGGTACGCGGGCTGATGATCGAAAGCTATTTGGAAGAGGGCGCGCAAAAGGCGGATGAGGACGTTTACGGAAAGTCGATAACAGACCCCTGCCTCGGCTGGGCCGATTCGGAAAAGCTGCTGCTCGATATCGCCGAAAACTGCTGACGGGTAAACTATGCCGGACNCCCCCCCCATATTTCCGGGACGGCTGCGGAAGAACGATGACGTTTTTATCCGCAGCGCGCTGTTGGAAAAGCCGTTTGTATACGTCTACGAACAGCAGGATACAGAAATAGTGCACGGACCGTCATACCGCGGCGATAAAGAGGTATTCGTTGACAGGTGCGAGGCGGACGGGACAGCGATTGTCGAGCGGAGAGGCGGCGGAGGGACGGTTGTACTATCGCAGGGCGTGCTGGTCATCATAGTAACCGGCGATAAAAAAAGCGTGCGTGAAAGCGCGCTTGATGTTTTCTGGCGGGTGCATGATCCCATCATTAACGCGCTGGGAAAGATTGGTATTGATAACGTTATCCGCGCGGGGATCAGCGATCTGGCGGTCAACGGCAAGAAGATACTCGGCAGCTCGCTCTATATGGGGACAAGGCCGCCGCTGTTCTACTACCAGTCAAGCCTGATGGTCTCCAACGACTTGACGCTGATGGACCGGTACCTGCGCCATCCGCCAAAAGAACCCGATTACCGTCAAGGCAGGGGACACGCCCGGTTCTGTACAAATTTAAAAGAGTTGGGCGTTGACGTTGATATTAAGGAATTATCCGTACTGATAGAATCTCACTTAAAGGATAATCTGCGATGAGAGACAGCGATCACCACCTGTTTTACAGCAATAATATCACCGGCGGTACAATTACGCTCGACAGCGGCGAGGTGAACCACGCCGTATCCGTATTGAGGATAACAACCGGCCAGCCTATACGGATTACAGACGGTAACGGCACTATATACGAGTGTCAATGCGCTGATATCCAAAAACAATCAATCACGTGCAATATCCTGAATAAAACCACCGCCCCAGGGATCATACCCGAATTGACACTATTGGCAGGACTCCCCGACAAAGAGCATTTCGAGACGATTCTCGAACACGCGGCGGCGTTAGGGGTCTGCCGTATCGTACCGTTAATCATGGACCATTGCCGCAAGCCGTGGTGGGAGGCGTGGGATAAATCATCGCAGAGATTTACGGCAAAGATGATTGTATCTATGAAGCAATGCCTCTATCCGTACATCCCGGTACTTGATGACCCCATATCATTGGACAAAATAATCGACACGTGCGATAAGCCGTTGATCATTGCGGATCAGCACGGCAAAAAATTGAGCGATGCGGATATATCCCCATATAAAAAATTGAGCTGCCTCATCGGCCCGCCGGGCGGCATATCCGAAAATGAATCCAAATTATTGGAATCGCGCGGATTATTGACGGTCGCCATCTCGTCTACAAGATTAAGGACGGAGGTCGCGGCGACTGCTCTCTGTTCGCGGATCATGTCTGCGTATCTGTAATCAACCGCAGGCATATTATCTGCGGACTATGCCTGTATTTTTCTAACGTGTATGTTAACGCTCGTTGACCGTCACCCTTTTATCCCGCGCCGGTATCAAAAACTGCACCTGCAGCATATGCGAATAGAAGAACTCGGTATAATTCNCCCCCATCGGGAAAAACCACTCGGCGCCGTCGTAATTTGTTGACATAAGGATCCGCAGGTTGTAGCTTACCGACAGCGCCCGGTTGGGGGCGATTTTGTACTCCATGCCGGCGCCTATGTTTACGCCGGGCGAGAATGTCCAGGTTCCGCCGTCGCTCTCATCTATTTTATCTCCCGACCATTTCTCGTTTACCGTTTCGTAAAAGCAGGTGAGGTAGACACCCGCGCCGGCGGATATGAAATAGGTGCGCGCGTAGGACGGGAAGAGGCGCTGAATATCAGCCTGAACGCCGGTCACCCAGTAATGGGAGTTCAGCGTGGCCGCAATGTCGCCTATGTTCGTGGGGTACTCGTCGTACTCCTCCTCCAAAGCGATGCCGTAGCCTGTCTCTAACGTAGTTTGGAGCCTCAAACGCGGATTTTTAAGCTCAAAGCGTTTACCGCCCGACAAGCCGAACGTGAAGAGGTTGCTGCGCTCTACGAGCTGGCGCTGGTCTACGCCGTCGTACTTGCGGTACCCGTCGCGCACGTTGTAGGCGGCGTAAAGTCCCGGCAGTACGTACGCGTCTGACAGGATGTGCATCAATCCCGACGACCTCCCCGCCGGCTCCTCCTGCGCCCGCACCGGCGCGGCAATAACCATTACCGTAATCGCGGCGGCAACAGCCTTCAACATACCGCGCGGTGATGTTACAATTTTACGCATCTTACACTCTCCTAAAATTCAGCGTTTCCGGGATAACGCGGGTATGGTATAACGTCCCTGATGTTCTGCAGTCCCGTAACAAACAGCATCATCCTCTCAAAACCAAGCCCAAACCCAGCGTGCGGCGCGCCGCCGTACTTGCGAAGGTCCAGGTACCACCAATACTTGCTCTCGTCAAGGCCGAAATCGCGCATCCTCGATATCAATACGTCAACACGGTCCTCGCGCTCCGACCCGCCAACAAGCTCGCCGATCCCCGGCACCAGAATATCCATAGCGCCTACGGTCTTGCCGTCATCATTAAGCCGCATATAGAACGCCTTGATCTCTTTGGGATAATCGTATACAATCACCGGTTTCTTAAAAATCACCTCCGTCAGGTAACGCTCATGCTCAGACTGTATATCAACGCCCCACGATACCGGGTACTGGAATTGGTTCCCGCTCGACAAGAGCTTATCTATCGCCTCGGTATAAGTGATCCGCTCGAACGACTGCGACGCCGCGCTTTCTATGTTGCTTATTACGGTGGGGCTGACGCGCCGGTTGAAGAATTCGAGGTCGTCCTTGTTGTTATCAAGCGCGTGTTTACAGAGGCAGCGGATGAAATCCTCGGCCAGGTCCATATCATCCTTAAGCCGGAAAAAAGCGGCCTCCGGCTCAATCATCCAAAATTCGGCCAAGTGGCGCGCGGTATTGGAATTCTCCGCCCTGAATGTCGGGCCGAACGTGTATATACGCCCCATCGCCATAGCGTAGGTCTCGCCCTCAAGCTGCCCGCTTACGGTAAGATTAGCGGGCTTGCCGAAGAAATCCTTCCCATAATCAATCCCCCCGCCCTCAACCCTCGGCGGATTATCAATATCAAGCGTAGATACCCGAAACATCTCCCCCGCGCCCTCGCAGTCGCTCGCCGTGATTATGGGCGTGTGGACGTAGAAGAATCCGCGCTCCTGAAAAAAACTGTGGACGGCGTAAGACAGCGAGTTTCTCAGCCGGGCCACCGCGCCTATGGTATTTGTCCGCGGACGCAAATGCGCTATCTCCCGCAGATACTCCAAACTGTGCTTCTTCTTCTGTAAGGGATAGTCGGACGGCGCCATGCCGTATACAAATACCTCCGACGCCTGCAATTCGTACTTCTGCCCCTGCCCCGGAGAATCGACAAGCGTCCCCCTGACCCGTACGCTGCTGCCGGTGGTAACATGCGCCAGCTGCGACTCGTAGTTGCCAAGCGTGCCGGGCACAACCGCCTGAATGCCGGAGAGGCAGGAGCCGTCGTTCACCTCAAAAAACGAGAACCCCTTGCCGTCCCGCCGCGTACGGACCCAGCCATTTATCACCACCTCGGCCCCGGCGCCGGCAGACGCGAGAATGTCCGCTATTCTGTTTTGCATGATTCGCTGTCGTAATCGATTAACGTCTTAGGTTTGTACTTGCCTATCTTATTCTTATAATTAAGGAACGGCAGCCCTATAATCGAGAATATCCCCAAAACCTCGCCGCCCCGCACCTCTATCATCTTTGCCACCGCCGCGAGCGTCCCGCCGGTCGCTATCAAATCGTCTATAATCAGCCACCGCCTGCTCAGCGCCAGATCCTCCTCGTGGATCTCCAATGTCGCCGACCCGTACTCAAGGTCGTAGCTCATGGCCACGGTCTTGCCCGGCAGCTTCCCCTTCTTCCGCGCCAGCACCAACGGCACCCCCCGGCTCACGGCGAAGCACGACCCCAAGAGGAACCCGCGGCTCTCTATGGCTATCACCCCGTCCACATCCACCCCACTGTAGTGGGCCAGCATCGAGTCCACAACGAACTTAAACGCCGCCGGATTGGTGAAAATGCTCGTAATGTCGTAAAAAAGTATCCCCGGCTTGGGGAAATCGGGCACCTTTCGGACCGCATCGTCGAGATTCATGGCAAAATCCTCCTGAAAACAGGGTTATCTGTGGTACGGGTTGATTACTGCAACAGAATAAAATAATATATGGCAGGGGAAGATGTCTATCCAAACATAATTTTTTGATTTCAANCCCCGGCGCCGCATTGAGGCGGCCCGCCCACGGCCACCACGCGGCATTATTTTAAAACCTGACTTCAGGTTTGGGACAATAAAAGATAATTTCGGTGGGCAGGTAAATAATTCTGCCCCCCTGCGTTAAATAATCTATATTATATTTAGAACTTAACAGAAAAGGGGGCTTACTATGCCTATTAAAAGACGATTTGTAAATACCAGTACCGTGTTTCTAATTACGTTGGCGTTGATTTTTATCGTACCAGTACAAATATCAGCCCAAGACACATGGACTTGGACACAGCGCTACGACGGTCCAAAACACCTGAACGCCGTGGCAGCAGGGAATGGGACGTTTATTGCTGTCGGGAACGATGGAGTAATACTATCATCGCCAGACGGAATAGAGTGGACGGAGAGAAGCTCCGGGACAGAGAATGGCCTCTACTCCGTAATTTGGGGAGATGGGATGTTTGTTGCAGGAGGAGACAGCGGGACGATTGTTACTTCTATGGATGGGGAGGTGTGGACAATCAGGCATTCCGGAGAATATGGACCGATTAGGTCTATCGTTTGGGGGGATGGAAAATATTTGGCGATGGCTGATAGATTACGTGGTAGCAACAACCTCTCTTTTTTTACTACTAATGATGGTATTGTATGGATTGAACAACAACAGGATACATACTTCGTCGATTTACATGTTAATAACCTTCTTGTCTACGGGGATGGATTATTCATGACCGGATATGATGACTGTTTTTTACCAACTTCTACTGATGGTATCACTTGGGAAACAGATCCGAATAAAGCACAAGGTCCAGAGTTAGCTTATGCCACGTGCAGTTGGTGCTGGCGGCCCAATGATCCTGTATGTATGCCGATTTGTCGGGATGTACACTCAATAGCCTATGGGAACGGCATTTTTCTATTGCTGGGGGCAGGCTTGGCAAGATATGAAAAAGGTATGGATTGGAAAATTCTTGAACTTTACACCAAGTGCTATTGGGGCGGTGGGACACCGGAACGTGGCCATACAATCATTCACGACGGAACCCGCTTCGTAATGGCCGGTAAAGACGGCATATATTTCACCGACAACGGAGAGGAATTTGAGCAGATATCCACAACATCTTTGAATAGTGGTACATCTATGGTCTATAACGGTGAGGTTTACGTAACTGTACACGGAACCGAAATAGGCACATTGAGTAAAGAGGCTGTTTTTGTGACTAACCCAAAGCAACCCGCCAAATCGGCATCAGCCTTATCCATACGCCATAGTGGCAACACGCTACACCTTAACCTGCCCGACCGCGGCAAGGCCGCCATCTACTCCCTCAACGGTTCCAAAGTACGTTCGTTCGACCTCTCCGCCGGCACCCACACCCTGCGCCTGAGCAGCCTACCGCGCGGGATGTATATAGTAAGGGCTAACAGCGGAGCGTGGAACCGGTCGGCGCGGGTGTTGATAAAATAGACGGGTTCCATACAGGTACCAATAATTTAACGCAACGGAGGCTGCGGGGCGGACGGCAATAATTAGTTATGGGCTGGCGTTAGACAGCCCCACGGGCGACGTCTGCACTATACGGTGCCTCCGGGATGTGCGCCGGCAGGGGGCAGGCGGGGGCATATACAGGGTTGCGGATTAATTTTTATTTTTTTGTAACATTTTTTATTGCACACCCATCTAACCATAATGTATACTGTATATTCCCCCGGCACTGGCGCAGTTGGGGCCGGGGAGTGCGGTTTACGGTGATAACTCATTATTAATTAACAACATACCAACAAAAAAGGAGCGTCAATATGTTCGCGCTTACAAAGAAGGTCAGGTTTACGGTGCTCGTCGCGGCGGTCGCGGCGGCGTCCCTCATGAATTCCTGCGGCGGCAAGAAGGCCAGCGCGGCCCAGGTCGCATCTCAGGGCGGTTACGAGACGGTTACAACGCCGGCTACCGAGCTGGAAGACCTCAAGCGGAAGCTGGAAGCCGAGGGCATCCCCGCTGGCATCGGCATCGGCGAGTCTACCGACGAGATGGTCTCGCGCAATGTATCATCCGATGAGGCCCGCACCGAGGTTGCCAAGTCCATAGATGTGCACGTCCAGCGCCTGAGCGAGTCTTACGCCCAGAACGTAAGCGGCGAGGCCAAGAAGATTTGGGAAGAGGCAGTGCGCCAGATCACCGACCAGCACGTACGCGGCTCGAACGTCCACACGACTATCGTCCAGTTCAATAAAGAGAACGGGCGCTACAAGGTCTATTCGCTCATAGTCCTCAACCCGTCGCTCTTCAAGGCCGCCCTTCAGGATGCCATGGCCCGCGATGAGGAGTTTGAGCTGCGCGTAAAGAAGGACGAGATGATGTCCAAGCTCGACGCGAACATCAGGGAGTACGAGTCTAAGTACAAGAAGTAATATAGAGTTAACAAGACAATGGCATTTAACGTCACATAAGGGCACGGGCCTTATCCGTGCCCTTATGTTTGGCGGAATAAATCATAAGCAAAACAATATCAGGAAATCGGCTACAATGAAAAAAACTTACTTTACAGCGATAATGGTTCTGACGGCGGCCTTACTTCTGTCGCCGCTGCCCGCCCGCAGCCAGGGTCAGGGCATGCTCCCCTCGTGGATAGACGACGCGCGGCGCGCGGCGGCCTACCCGGCGGCCGAGTGGTACGTTGGCTACTCCGTAGGCTCCATAGGGCCCAACGACAAGCAGGAGGAGGTGCGCAAGCGCGTGGAGCGCGAGGCGCAGAACAAGCTGGCCGAGGGCATATCGGTCCGAATACAGGCCACGTCCACCGCGCATACGCAAAGCGCCCAAACGCGTACCGGCGCAAATGTAGGCGAGACCATAAGGAAAGACTACGGCCAGATCATACAGGCCACCACAAACGCCGAGCTCGCCAGAGTGGAGGNAATCAGCTTCCACGACCAGGCTACAAACAGGATTCACGCCCTCGCAAGGGCCAAAAAGTCCGACCTTGCCGCCTACTACGTGTCGCGCATCGAGTTCTACCTCCAGCGCGCCGAAAACGAGTTCAAGCTCGCGCAGCAGCACGCCTCCACCGACCGCAAGCGCAGCGCGCTCGAAAGGATTGAGGAGTCCAAAAGGAACATAGAGGAGAGCGGCAACCACTACGACCTGCTGGTAGCGGTAGACTTCAAGGGCGATGTAAAGCGCCTGCTCGACCAGACCGCGCAGCTGCGCAAAAGCATAGCCGCCCTCGAAACAAGTTTGGGCGAATCCGCTTCGGTATTCATCACCGGCAAGGAAACTATTGGCAACAGCGAGGTCGACATAGTAATACCCGCCCTGCAAACCATATTCTCCCAGAGCGGCTGCCGCGTGGCGGATAGCAAAGAGAGCGCACAATACGTCCTCACAATAGACGTGAGGGACCACATGACATCGCAGGACAAAAACTTCTCTTACTGCTACGCGCAGGTAAGGGCCAGCCTGCTAAACGCAAAAACCGGCAAAACCGACGCTAACCTGAACTTCACAGGCCCAAAAGCCTCGTGGACATCTATGGAGCGGGCATGCCAAAACGCGCTTAACGAGGCGTCCAGAGTACTGTGGAGAGAAATAAGCACCAAAACAGAGGTGTGCAGGTAATTATTCGAACCCTTATTTACATAATTAAGGGATTAACATGATTAAAAGTCAAGATCCGTACCGTATTGATTTTGACGTATACCGCAATAGCAAGCGCTGCGGGCGGCCGGGAACGGCCGCCCCTACAGGGTTTTGATTATGAGAGATGAATTACTCCGCCGCCTGATGGTATCAATACCGCAGCTCCTGCTAATGTCATTTATCACGTTCCTGTTCATCGACCTCGCGCCGGGCGACATTCTGGCCCAATACCGCTTCGACCCGCGCATAAGCGAAGAGACCGTAAAAGAGGTGGAGGCCAAATACCACTTCGACAAGCCCGTAATAGTCCAATACGGCTACTGGCTCGCCCGCGCCGTGCAGGGAGACCTCGGTTACTCCTTCTCGCGGCAGGCGGATGTTTCGGCGGTAATAACCGAGCGGCTCTTCAACACGTTCATACTCTCGTTCATATCCATACTCATAACGTGGCTCGTAGCTATCCCCCTGGGCATCTACGCCGCCGTCAGGCAATACTCATGGGGCGACAGGATAATGTCGGTCATCTCGTATCTGGGGATGTCGCTGCCAACGTTCTTCGTCGCGCTGCTGCTGATGTTCTTCGTATATCTGGGCAGAGACCTGCCAATAATCTCGCTGATACCCACAAGCGGCATGGTCTCGGCAAACCACGATCAACTGACCTTTTTCGGAAAGCTCACCGACAGGGCGCTGCATATGGTCATCCCCGTAACCGTACTGACGATAACCGCGCTGGCGGGCCTGCAGAGAATAAGCCGGGGGAATATGCTTGAGGAACTGCGTAAACAGTATGTAACTACGGCGCGCGCAAAGGGGCTGCCGGAAAACCGGGTAATCTACCACCACGCCCTGCGAAATGCAATCAATCCGCTGATAACACTATTCGGATTTGAGTTCGCGGCATTGCTCAGCGGCGCCGCGCTGCTGGAGATAATAATGAACTGGCCGGGGTTAGGCAGCCTTATGCTCAGTGCCGTACAAACGCAGGACACGTTCCTCGTAATGGGCAGTTTGCTGTTGGGCGGACTGATGCTGATAGCAGGCAATCTGATAGCGGACATCCTGCTCGTCATAGCGGACCCGCGGGTAAGAAGGTAGTATTAGCATGATGGGGTGTATCACTTGATAAATGCCGTGGTTTTGCATCCTTAAGGGGTGCGCCGACCGGCAGAAAATACGTCCAAAAAATTTTCAGCATCCCTCTGGGATGCGCCCATTAACGGATTGTAACAATGAAATTGTTTGTAGACAAACGCGCGCAGGAAAAGTTCTTCGGGCACCCGCTCGCCCTGCCGGGGCTTGTAATCCTCTGCGTCCTCTATTTCGTCATGGCCTTCGCCGAATTCATAGCGCCGTACCACTACGACAACTCAGACAGGAGCAAATCGTACCAGCCGCCGTCAAAGCTGCACTTTTCGCACGAGGGGAAATTTACGCTCATACCCGTAGTCTACCCCAAATCATTCGAATTCAACGAGNTCTTCGAGCGCGTATACGTTGAGGATAAATCAAAGCCGTATAAACTGACGCTATTCGCAAAGGGCGACAAGGTCAGGCTGTGGGGATTTGTGCCGATCGAGTACCACCTGTTCGGGCTGAAAGGAAACCCGCCCGACGCGAGGGTCTACCTGATGGGCGCCGATGCTGTTGGCAGAGACCTGTTCTCGCGCATTATCTACGGGTCGCGCGTGTCGCTGTCCGTAGGGTTCTTTGGGGTGATGATCACGTTCTTTCTGGGCTTTCTGATAGGCGGGGCGGCGGGGTACTTTGGCGGGAAATTGGACTGGGTGCTGATGCGGTTCGCTGAGTGTTTCATGCTGGTGCCGTCATTCTTTTTGATGCTGGCGCTGCGCAGCGCGTTCCCGATTAAGATATCGAGCGTGCAGGTCTATTTTTTGATAGTGATAATAATGAGCTTAGTGGGGTGGGCGGGATTCGCGCGCGTTATCCGCGGGATGTCGCTCTCAATCGGCCAACGTGACTACGTTACCGCGGCAAAAGCTTCAGGCGCAAGCCACTTGAGGATAATCGTCCGCCACATACTCCCGCAAACAATGTCATACGCCATAGTATCAATGACGCTCTCAATACCCGCCTACATAATAGGCGAATCGGCACTAAGCCTTATAGGTTTGGGTATACAGGACCCCCACGCCTCATGGGGCAACCTGTTAAGCGCTGCGATGAACCTGTCGCAAATCCAATTACACCCATGGATATTACTCCCCGGCGTATTCATCTTCATAACGATAATGGCATTCAATTTTGTAGGGGACGGCCTGCGGGACGCGCTGGACCCTAACCGGTGAGACCGCACAGTTCCTGAAACTTGCAATTTCGGCACAGCGCCGGCATTGGGCTTGGGGTGAATTCGGATATGTCTTTCGGGATGTTTTTATCTGCGTCTTTGCAAAAGGACTGCATCTCTTCCGTCTGCGCCTTAATCGTCTCAAAGAACCCGGTCAGCTCCTCCTCACCTTTGAACACTATTTCGAGTTCGTCGTATTCAGGGTATAAGTAGACTATTGTGGGGATTATGCGGTTCCAGGGGATCGAGAAGTTGCTGTTGGCGGCGGCGGCGTAGCCCATCAGCTGCGCGGTGTGTTTGGCGTGATCCTTCGCGCCGGTCTTCCAGTCCAATATGTAAACGTAGTCGCCCACGGGGAACAGGAAGTCCATCTTGCAGTACGCTTTCATCCCGTTGAGGCGCGTCTCGCCGTACCCCGGCGGCTCTATCATCCATCCTGTCTTGTTGGTTATCGCCTCCATGCATAACCAGCCGAAGCGCGGGCTTTTGTTGATGAAGTTGTCGAGGCAGGCGCGAACCTTTTCGGAGGCGGCCGCCGCGTCGAGCGTGTCCGTCTGCTTGTAGTATGTCTCGATGAACGTTTTTGTGGATATGTATTCGCGCAGCTTGTCGTCCGCGTATTTGAAAAATTTCTCTTCGTTGATGCTGCTGTCGGATTTTTGCAGCCGCGCCAGAAGCGCCTCCATACAGTCGTGTACGGCGGTACCTACCTCCATGGGGAGGGNGGTCAGGGCCTTGAGCTTTGATATTTTGTACTGCGGGACATCCTTTACGTATTTGGGATAATATTGATAGAAGTACTGCCGTTTGCACTTGTCAAACAGTTCGTACCTGCTGATAGACCAGCCGAGGATCGACGAGAATTCGTACTCCGGGAATTTCAGCTCAATATTCTGCATCGGCGCCCGCTTATTTCAGCCTGATCTTTCCGTCATTGCCTATAGTGAGCCCGACCTCCGGGATATCCGCTTCCGTCAGCCTTTTGAATTCCTTTATGCAAGCCCCGGTCGGGTCGGCAAACGGGCGGCGCTCACCGCTCACGCCGCTCTGTATGAAGGAGTGTATCTGGCCGTCTATGAAATTCCCGTGCCTGTCGGTCCTTATGGTTACTATTGGCGCGTAGCCGGCTGTGCCGTTTATGTTCATGCCGGTGGTGGTGGCGAAGTTCCCAAGGCTGTATACTATGAATTTCCCCTTGTAGAGGTCCATCGCCCTTACCACGTGCGGGCCGTGGCCGAAGAATATGTCCGCGCCGGCGTCTATCATCTGCCTGGCGAATTCGTACGGGTTGCCTCGGTTCTCGCCCACAAAGGTTTCGGGCTTGCGCGTAATGTTCGCGTGCTTCGCACCCTCCGCCCCCATATGCGAGCTTACTATCACGATGTCGGATTTAGCCTTTAGCTCTCTGACAAGCTGCTGCGCCCTCGGTATGTCGTGGATGCTCACAGTCCCGATGTTCGGCGCAAACCCCACCAGCCCGTAGCGTATGCCGCCTTTTTCCAAAACATAGGTCTCGTGCGTACCCACAAACCCGGCAAACCCGATCCCGGCCTCCTGCAAAACCCGCGCGGTGGTCTTGCGGCCGGCGTCGCCGAAGTCGCCTGAATGGTTATTGGCCACATTGAGCAGGTCGAAACCAGCGTCTACAAAATGTTTTACGTACCGCTCCGGCATCCTGAAGTTGTGGCACATGCTGGGGTTGGAGCACTGCTTGGGCGTCCCGCCGGAATCAAGGAACACGCCCTCAAGGTTTCCGAAAGCGACATCTACGCCGCGCAGAATATCCTTAGCGTCTTTAAATACCGAAGCCCCGTCTTCCGGCGGCAGGACGGGTGTCGCGTCGGGCCAGTTGCGCCCTACCAGTATGTCGCCTACACCGGCGAACGAGAGCGTATCCTTAGCCGCCGCAACCGCCGCGGCCAGCATCAAAACCAATGCAAATTTTTTTATGATGTTCATTTTCACACCCTCCGGTATATGCCGCCCGTCAATATGTCAATAAAGATTCCCGGCAGCGCGTGCATCCTGACCCTTATCAATCAGGACACCCGCCGTCTGCCGGCGTTAAATTTTAGCCCGCCGTATTCTCGCCGACGTTTTCGACGGCGTCATCCTCATCGTCGTCAACCTTCCTGCCCTGCCTTATGGACTGCCCGCGTATCTCCTCTATGCTCGTCATAGTCTCGCCAAGGTGCAGCAGCATAAACTCGGCGTCGGACGCCAGCGAACAGCCTGAGGCATTGCGCAAAATCCACTTGTAGTTCGCCTCGGCGAGGGAACTCTGGCCTAAAAGCTCATCGTACGTAAAGCCTACCATGAAGTGGCTGTTGCACAGGGCGTCTATATCGGTATCAAGAACCTGCGACCTGCGGTAGTAGCCTATCGCCTGATTCAGCAAAAACCTCTCAGGGCGCGGGCCGTTGCTGTACCTGTCTACAAGCATCTTGGCCATCTCCGTCATCGCCCTGCGCCCCTCGGCGGTAAAAGCAAACTCCATGGCTACCGTGCGGAACAGATTTTCGGCCTCCATAGCCGCCTTGGCGGCCTCGGTGTGCTCCATCTCCCCAGATGCCGCGGCCTCCCTGAGCGAATCGGCCTTCGCGAAGAGCTTTACGGGGTCGGAGCCGCGCTCGTCCTTGTACTCCTCCTGCAGCCAGCTGACGCCAACGCTTTTGCGAATCAGGTATATAGCGCTGTCTACCGCTACCGTTACCCTCGCCTTCAGGATGTTGTCCACCTCAGACTGCACCATCATAGAGTTCAGCTCGCCAACGCGCCCCATCTGATCAAACACTACCAGTTCCGCGAAGTCACGGGTAGCCTGATCCATCTCCGGCACTGCAAACTTCGCCTCAACCTCGCCGCGCAGGTAGGCTGCGGCGTGCTCAACGCGCAGCACCCAGCCCAGCGTCTCCTTCATCTCATGGGTATTCGTCAGGCCGCGCTTCTTCGCCTCCTCGGCGAATATCTGCCACTTGTAGAGCCACTCTATAAGGTCTTTCATGCGCATATTCCGGCGGTTTGACGGAACCCACGAGCGAATGATGTCGATATCGTCGGACTGTATGGACTTGCTCCCGTCGCCGCTGTATATCTGATCCTCGCTCTCGTAAACCGCCCCGTTCCTCTCGAAGAAGAACTGGCGCATAAAGAACTCGCCCGGATTGGAGCGCACGTGGTAGAGCCAGTAGTTGCGTATGGAGTTTTCATCGTGATCGTGGTCGTGCATATCAATACCGGCTATGAAGGCGGAGTCGGGCGGGTACTTCTCGTAAAAGACCTTGTCGGCCACCATCCTCTTTACGCGGTCGAACGGCGGGATGAAGCTGCTGTCTTTCCCATCTTCCGTCTGGGTAACGGCGCGGTACTCTTCCGGGTCTTTCTTGTAGCGCGCCTCAAGCTCGGCGTCGGAGAACCCCAAATTCTCGTTAAGCAGGTCGAAGAAGGGCGCTGACATAAAGTACAGCTCTTTCCACTTCCAGTCCAAGCTCGACTTTACGCTGTTACGCAGCGAATCGGACTTGACGTGCTGCCATATAGCCTCCNCCTCGGCCATAAAGGTTTCGGGCCGGCGCTGCCCCGGAAAGTAGTACGGCAGGGGCACGGGGTAAATGCGCATTATCTTGTTGCGGAAGAGATCGAAAGACCCCTGAGCAATGGTAACCTTGCCCACCCGAACCAACGGGTCTTTGGCCTTTGCCTGCTCAGCGTTCTGGCAGGTGAGGGAGAACACAACGGCGCAGGCGCACGCCAGCGCGACGGCAACTTTACGGATCATCATCAAATAACCTCGCTATTCTATTAATAATAAGGCGCGGACATACGCCGCGCCATCATCGCATACGGTAACAATACAACTGCCGCCCGTCTTACGCCAGCGCGGCGATAGCCTCGTCCATCTCATCGTAAATGTCAAGCAGCGAGGCGGCGCCTATGATCTCTATGATCTCGTAGACATCCTCGTTCAGGTTGACGATCTTGAAACAGCCGCCCTTCTCGCGGGCCGTCTTGTTGAAATGCAGCAAGACGCCAAGGCCGGTGCTGTTTACGTAGCGCAGCTGCTTGAAGTCGGCTACGAGCTTCACAAGGCCGTCACTGAAATAGTTGAAGATCTGCTCCGTTATGAGATCTACGTTCGTGGCGTCCAAGTCTCCGACGAACCGCACTATCCTCGCGTCGGTCTTACCGGGTACCTCGTCACAGGTCAGCTGGATCTGAGTCTCCATTATCTTTCCTCTCTTAATTTTGTTACATGCACGCTTGTACCGCGCTCCGTTATTTCTACATCCAATTCGTTCGACAGCATTTTTATAAGCGCCAGGCCCCTGCCCCGCTTGTCATCGTCGCCTACATGGTTCGGCATCGCGGGCTTTATGAGCTCTTTGAGCACCGAGACCTTGTCGGGGTCGCTGCGGTTGCTCACGCTAAGCGCTATCTTCTCTTTGTTGATAGAGACGCGCATCTCGACCTCGCTGCCCGCGCCGCCCTGACCGTGCTCCACAGCGTTGTTGCAGACCTCGTCTACTATGGTCTCGATGCGGAACGCGTCTTTGGCGCTGTAGCCGTTCTGCTTGGCGAGGCGCGACGCGAACTGGCGCACAGGCGGCACGAACTTGAGGTACGACGGGAACGCGATGGTTACGGACTTGCTCTGCTTTTTGTAATCCCACCGGTAGGCGTTCATCGCGCCGCGCACGTCCTGATAAAACGAAAATATCTTGTTGGCGCCAAGAAGCGTGAGCTTGGACCGCACGCTTCCGGCAAGCCCCGCGAACACCAGATTCCCCCCGCGCTCGATGAAACGCTGGCGGTACCCCATAAACTCGCCCAGCGCTGCCGAGCACATCGCCTCCACGCCCGTCATGTCGACTATAACGTAGCTGCGCTCCTCGGCGGCGATCCTGTCGAAAAAGCTCAAAAGCATGGTGATGCCGGAGAAGTCCAAATGGCCCGACACCTTGAGCACGGCGACCTCGGCGCAGCTCTCGTCGGACGAAATCTCCATTGTCAGTTTGCTCTTATCCATCCCCATCCCCCTGATGCCGGCCCGCGCTACGGCGACGGGCTGACATCCTCGCGCTTACGTACCACGTGAATTGAAGTTAAGTTGTTTTCGTCTACGCTCAGCTCTATGGTCTCCGACAGCAGCTTTACTATCTCAAGCCCCATGCCCGACGTGTCGTAATCCTCGGCAAGCGCCCCGCCCTTGCCGCCCTTCTTGCCGGCCCGCACCGCCTCCTTGAGCCGCTCAATGTTGCTTGCCGAACCGCCCCTGTCCTTTACCACCACCTCAAAACGGTCGGAGTGCACCTCGCAGCTCACCTCGATCTCGTTTTCGGCGTCGCAGCCGCTGCCGTGGGTGATCGCGTTGTTGCAGATGGCATCCACGATTATCTCGGACCTGAACGCGAACTTGGCGCTGAACCCGGACACTAAAAGGATCTCCGATATGAACTTGCGTATGGGAGGTATGACCTCCAGATCGCTCGGGAGCTTCACCCTTATAGTATACGGAAACTTTATGTCCATGGGCTAACGGTCCCCGTGCAAAACATACGCCTCGTCGGACGAGCTTATTATCCCGCGCTTCACCATCGTCTCCACTAACCTTGAGCTGATGGACATAAGCGTGGTGAACGACGGCGAGTCGAGCCCCTTTATGACATGGTTGGCCGCCTCCTTCTCGGAGGNGCCGCGCATATTGTCGAGGATGCACTCCATGACGAACATGATCTCGCCGTACGTCAGGCTCCCCTCACGGTAAACCGAAAACTCCTGCACGGCGCTCAAAATCAGGTCGTGCAGCTTGTTAAACTCTTTTTTGTCGTCAAAAACGTTCCTGTACGAACCCAATTCAGCCATACCGTAAACACCCTCCGCTTTACGTCAATAACCTGTAAGAATGTACCGCCTACCCTCTTAAACATAATATAATGGGACGGGAAAAGCAACACCAAAACGAAAATTCTTAAAAAAAGGCGGCATCCAGATTTGAACTGGAGAATAACGGTTTTGCAGACCGCTGCCTTACCACTTGGCTATGCCGCCAAAAAAAGAGGGTTTCTTCCAAAAAAGAAACCCATATCTGCGGGGACGGGCCGCCTTCCGGTTGAGCCGGCAGACCGCCGTAGAGTCCAAATTGGAGCGAGAGACGGGGGTCGAACCCGCGACGTCTACCTTGGCAAGGTAGAGCTCTACCACTGAGCTACTCTCGCGTTGAAATAATAAGATAATATATTTGCAGGCCAATGTCAATACTTTTTTTAAAAAAATTTCATGGCCGCCCGAAACGGGGGCAATATCCCCCAAAATCCCTCCNCCCCCGCCCGAAAAGGCAAGCCCCTGGGCGGCCGCAGGAGGAGGCCCCCATCCCCCCGCGAAAACGCCGCCGGAACCCTGTTTTACCGCAAAACGACCGCAGAAACGGCCCGCCGGCCCGTCCGGACATCCCTCACGTCTACAAAATAACGCCCCGCAGCGACCTGAGTGAGCGAAAAACTGCCCACGCCGCCGGCCGGGGCGAAACGGGCCAGCGTACGGCCCCGCACGTCCATCAGCCTGACCTGCAACTCCGCGGCAGGGGGCGCCTTAACGCTCAACGTCCGCCCGCGGACCGTCACCGACGGGGCAAAAATGCCATTCCCAGCCCCCTTTGCGGTGCGGTTCCATGATATTGACGAGGCGCCGTCGTCCTGCCACGCTAAGTAGGGATAGCCCTCACCCTCTTTTATCCGCCAGATATCGTTGAAGTCCCAGCCGGCAAACGTGGCTTGGCGGTACATCTCGGCGGTGGTTTTGATGATACCGTAGCGTTCGTCGCCGTCGGAGATATCCATGTTCCAGTAGCATGTGTTGTATGCCAATATATCCGGCAAAATGTCGTCGGATGAGGCGGCGGTTTTGCCCGAAAGCGGTTGCTCGGCGGTCTTCTCTTTATTAGTGTAACCTACCAGCCCGTGCTGGATGGATGCGTAACCGCTTATCGCTATGGCGGCGTAGCTTCGCTCTATAGACCTCGCCGGGCCGGTAATAGGTATTTGCGGCCACCAATAACGGGTGTAACCCACCAGCCCGCCAATAATAACATTCATGCCGTCCGTGCCCATGGATTTCCCGCTCCCAACAGGGGGGGAGAGGGGCATCTCTTCGCTTACAATTGTTCCGGTAGAGTAGCAGTTCTCGATTACGCCGGCTTCGTCATACCCGGCCAGACCGCCCATCATCACGCTGTTGTTGAAGATCCTATACAGTTTTACAGTGGAATAGCTCTGTGTGATAACGCCGGGCGTTGAGTGAATTGCAGTGCATTCACAGTAGGGGGGATGTATCCCGCTTACGATGTTGCCGCCCGCCAACCCTCCCAAATTCCGGAAGTTTACGATTGAATAGTTCTCCATCGATGCCGCCGCGCCGCTTTTAGTGATTGTGCCGCTGCGGTTTTCACCAATCAACCCGCCCGCGGATACGCCTGTGCCGATTATCTCCGTCTTTGCGTAAGACCCACTGATCACCGAATACAGGCCAATCCCCACTAACCCGCCGATTTTGGAGACGGGGACCGCACATAGTGAAATTACCGTTACCGCCGCGCTGCTGCCGGTGATATTGTCCGGCCAGGCATGCCACGAGTCCAGCCCGCCGGTTTGCCCCACCAACCCGCCAGCGCTTACGTCGTAAAATGAGGAATCGCGCATATAGGATGAGGTTGTGACGGCGACAGTTCCGCGAACATGGACATTCGTAATAGCGGAAGCCCTGCTGAACCCCGCCAGAATGCCTGCGCCGGCCCTGCGCGGCCCGCCTTCCTCCGCGACAGCGACCGTGTCGGCCTCGATGGTCAGGTTTTTTATTTCCGCGCCGTCGAGCGAGCCGAAGAGGCCGCCCGACAGAACGGACGCGTCGACATCCTCAATCATTTTATACTTCCGGTTGACGTAAAGCCCCCTTATCGTATGCCCGTTTCCGTCGAACGTGCCCCTGAACGCGCCGGCAAACAGCGTGCTGTCGTGGGGTCTGGGTGGGGTTAGAGGGGTCCCGTTAACAAGCATAGGCATTGTCCCATACCAGACGACCGACTGCCCGACAGGCGCCCACCCCATCTTATTGTCCTGCCGCCCCGCTCCTATATCAGTCTCCGTATTCAGGCAGCCGGACAGGTCAATATCGCCGGTCAGTACGTAGTTGCCGCTAAGGGGGTAGTCTGCGTGTGCGAGTTTTCCGATTTTCTGGAGGTCCGCGCATGAGGATATTTCCATAATATTCTGCGCCGCTGCCGTCATTGATACCGCCGCGATCACGGCCAGACAGCACCGCGCCAATTTGGACATACCTTTAAATATTGACATTCTAAAACCTCCATCGAATTGTGTACAAGGGATACGCGGCACCCCGCCTGCGCCCCCATTATTAATATAATCCCTTTTGAACTTCCATTACCGCAAAATAACCGCCGACGTGAACCGCTTGCCTGTCTTTATCTCCCGCATATCCACAAGGTACCGCCCCGCCGAGATTTTGGAGGCGGAGAAGTTCGCGGCGCCGCCGGTGGTGCTGAAGCGCGTTACCGTTCTTCCCTTCATGTCAATCAGGCGTACCTGTATATCATTGGCGGATGACGTTTTGATATTTATTATTTTGCCGCGGACAGTTACCGCCGGGGCGAGCTTGTTTTTGCTGACGGCGCCGGCTGTGCGGTTCCATGATATTGAGGAGGCGGGGCCGTTCTGCCACGCTAAGTATGGATAGCTCTCGCCCTCTTTTATCCGCCATATCCCCGCGAAGTCCCAGCCCTGAAACGTGCTCTGTTGGTACATCTCCTCAGTGGTCCTCCCTACGCCGCCCATTTGGCTGGCGGAGAGCTTGGTATCCCAGTAGCTCGTTGTAAAGGGATCTCCTTCGGGGGCGGCGGGTCCGGTGCTGTATGGGGGTATATATCTGTACCCCACCAGACCGCCCCAGCTTTCGCCGTATTCGATGCTATACGCCGACGGTATATATACTGCGGAATAGCTCCGCTCTATGGAGACGCCGTCCGCCGGATTGCCTGTGCGGCCAACTAACCCGCCGGCGGCAAAATTTATTACAGGGTCTGTTGGTTCATCGGGGATTGATGTGTTTAAAACGATGCCACTTCTGTCAGTCGGCGTTATATTAGGCAGCTTTATATTAGGTGTATACGCTATCAAGATACGCCCAATGGCATAACAATCGGCAATCTCACCGCCGTTAGTTCCGGCCAAACCGCCTATCGTCCAATTTTTACTGCCGTCGTTCGCTGCCCTGCCCACGTTTACCGTTGCGTAGCTTTCGGTAATCTTGCCTGTTTGCAGCCTCAAATCCATACAACCGGGGCACGACCCCCCATAATAACTTTTGTTGAAACCAA
>WQTH01000024.1 GCA_009786415.1 Chitinispirillia bacterium
TATTACAAAATGATAGTAAAATTCTTAAAATCAAAATGCCGGCAAATTACCGCAAAAGATGGGTACAAATACTGGATTAGCAAAACCTTAAAGGAAGAGGATGTTCTGTAGCACTCCAATAGTAGCAGGAACTTTAACACCCTGATGGTAGTTTACACACTTCTTGGAACACTCCCGCTAAGCCCTTACTGTCTCCATAAAGGCGATTCAAAATCACGTTTGGTTTTACTGTGGGCAGGATTTTCTTTGTTATAAATAATTACAATAGTATCACCCCAAAACAACGTATCGCTACGGGGGTACCATTTTCCCCAACTTTCATATTCGGTGTCACCTACAATATATTTGTAACAAATCATTTTATGGCGACCGCCTTTGCCATAGCTATCGAATTTATAGATAACCGCCTCAATATATTCGCCGTTTTCCCTTAATAACTCATTTCTGTTGGCAGTATGGATAGATACGTATAATGTACCTATCACAATAGGTATTGCAATGGGTAATACGGTATAGAGTATATAATCTCGATTTATCTTCGCCATTTCTCACCTCTTTCAGGGAATGAGTGTATTTGTACGCGAGTAGCATCAGACGGAGCAAGTCTAGAATCCTCTGGTACACGTCCTTTAGATTCTTTATAGCGTTTTATTTCCGCACCGGCATTACCGGTATCACCAAAATATTTCCATTTATCTACCCGCAACACCAACCGTACCCAGCGTAATGCCCGCGTAGAACCCCTGCCATACCCGCGCCCTGTAGGAGTTGGGTTCCCTGTTTATGTAGCCTCCGCTGCTTGCATCCGTTTCCTGATCTCCGGGGTTGTTTTTCCACCACTTCCGCGCGCCGCCTTCTATCAGCGTGTTTACGCTTATGCCGGCTGTCAGCGTCATAAACGGCGTGAGCACGCCGTTTATGCCGAGGCGGGATTTCAGCAGGCCGTCGGTGAACCAAAGCTCGCCGTGGGTCAACCGCAGCGCGTCTACAACATCCGGGTCCCAGTCAAACTGGTGGGTCAGATAGTAGTCGTAGTAGATGGTCGCCCACACCGCGTCTAAACTTACGGTTATCGGCGGCTTCATGCCGAAGTTCGTGCCCATCCCAAAACCAAGCCATCTCGGCCACATCTCGAAGCCCCCTATGGGCTGATTGTACTCGGCCATCGAATAAAGCCACGGCGTACCGGCGCGCAGCATAAAGCCCATATCCCCCGTTGTTTCCACATAATACGTCGCGTCAAAAAATCCGTTGCCGACGATGTTTATAAGGCCGATGGGCGTGCGCTCGCTGTATCCGGCGATGTTGATAATGCCGACAGGCCGCTTAACCCTTCCGGCAAAGTTGATCACCCCTATCTGCGAGCCGTCGATATCGGAAGCGAAGTTGACCGCGCCCAGCTGCACGTACCCCACGCTGTCGGCGATATTGACCGCGCCGGCCTGTACGTACCCCACGCTCTCCGCAAAGTTGATGATGCCGGCCTGCGCGCAGCTCACGCTGCGGTGCACGAGGTTCATTGCGCCGACCTGCACCCCGTTGATCTCTGCGGCGGCGAGGTTTATGGGGGCTACCTGCACCAGATTGCCGCTGCTCATGGCGATGTTTACCGCCGCAGCGGCCTGTGTACCGTTCATATAGCGGCGCGCGCTGTTGGCGAGAAGCGATATCTGCGTACCGCAATACTCCGCCCGCGCGTCGCTTAAAAGCAGGGAAAGCTGAAGCCCGCGCTCAGGCTTGCCGCTTCCGGTAATGAATACGCGGGAGTTGAACCGGTACGGCGAGTTACAGGCAGAATCGAGCATGGGGTTGATTACTATCACCGATACCGGTATATCGCTCTGCGTAAAAGACGGCGGCAGCTCCGCCGCCAACGCGAGGGAATCAGGGAGGTCTTCCGGTTCGGCATCACTGTCACCGTCAAAACCATCATCTTCCTCATCGTAGTAATAAACATTAGCGCTGTCGGAAACCCCATCAGGTGCGTTACCGCGGCTGACAGTCCGAATACTGCGCGGCATTGCGGTCATCTCGTTCATTGTAAGAGTGATTTTCTGCCCCTCGGCTATAACGATGCTGTTGGCCGCCCATCTGCCGGACGGCGCTGCGGTGCGCACCGTGTATTTGCCGGGGGGTATGCCGAGGTCTATTGCGCGCCCGCGGGCCTTGCCAAGCTCGGCGAAGAGGTTGCCTTTTTCGTCCCTTATGAAGAACCGGCCCTCCATGTCGGGGCCGAGCGACAGTATGGCGCTCGTCTCGCGCAGATCGGTCATCACAATATCCCCCGTGCCGGCGAGGTTCATGTCGCGGCTGGGGTGCTGCGTACCGCCGCTTGTGTTCTGCGTGTTCTGCAGCGTCTCGTTGAACGCGAACTGGTACGCCTCGTTGATGGTCACAATCCCGTCGCCCGTAAGGTCCGCCGCGCCGCGCATCCCGCTCAGAAGCGCGTGCGTAAAGAAGCTGCCCTTCAGCCGGTCGCTCTCCTGGCTCGCCTCATTTTCGTTGCTTGACGTGAGGAAAGCGTAGCCCTTCATGTTATAGCTCGCGTCAGACATGAATGCCGGCAGGGCCACGCCGCCCTTCGTACGAGTTATGGCCCCCGACCCGCACGCGTCAAGTATGGCCACGCGCACATCGGCGTTTATCCCGTTTACGGCGCTGCGGAAATCCGACCACGAGAGCGTCTCGCTGCCTAATTTTAACCCGATGCCGTCGGCGTGCCCGCTGTAGTAGACGAATACCTCGCTCCTCACGTCAGGCGAGGCGGCCTTGTGTTTGGTTATCAGCCTGTTAAGCTGGGCAATGCCGTAAAGGAGCTCCCCGCTGCTTGGGTTGGACAGCACGAACGCGCTGTTTTTGTCCACCCCGCCCATATCCGTAAGCACAGACGCAAACGCTCTGGCGTCGCTTACGGCGTACTGCAGCAAAACGCGCTCACGCCCGCCGTTGTTCGCACCGGCTGAGAGCAGGTAGCGGCGCACCTCGGCCTGGTCTGCCGATGACGCCGATACCGCAAGCAGTATCACGAGAATGGTCCTTAACGCGCCGCGTATTCTCAATTTATGCCCTTCCCGTCAGATTTTATCAGCGTAAACGCCGTTACCCGCATCTCCGGCGGCGACAGGGCGTGCGGGCCGTCAATCGGGTGCTTCGCGTTCATCAGCCTGCGCCGCACGGCCTCAAGTTCAAAACTCTCCGGCGACGTTATAAGGTAGAACGCCTCAAACGCCGGCGCATCGTCGAGCTTGTACGATGTGTTAAGCGCGACCGGCCGGCCCGCCGTAAGCTGCACGGCATGGCCGTCGCTGCCCGACAGGTGGACCGTAAGCACCCCGCGCCCGTCCACGCTTACAAGCGCGCCGTAGCAGGATTCCGGCACCACATAGCGCAGCTGGACAATATCCCCCGCGCTCGCAGACGCTTCCTGCGGGAGCATCTCGGCGATATCGCCCGCCTTGCGCCAGACTTCGAGGCTGGGTGACGGCGCCTCCGCGCCAACCGCGCCTTTTGTACGGGTATTCTGGAACATGGCAAGCGCATCTTCCATACCGTCCGCACCGCCTTTGATACCGGCCGCCGTTTCGAAACCGCCCTGTATACGCCCGCCCGCAATCTCCGTAAAGGCCAGATACACAGGGACAGCTATCAACACCGCCCCGCAGACAAACGCGGGGACCGCCCACCGGGGCATACCGCCGGAGAACGCGCCCATTATCCGCTCAACAACACCAATGCCCCCTGCACTGTTTACGCCGACGACACCGCCCGCACCGGCAGGCAGCGCAGCCAATGCCTTGCGGGCAAGCGCAGCCGCCGGGTACTCCGCCCTGATCTCCGCGTCGCTCGCCCGAATCTCCGATATCCGCCCGCGCAGCTCATCGTCAGACCGCTCAAGCGCGGCTATTGCGGCAATCTCGTCCGCCGGCAGCGCGCCTACAAGATACATCTCCAACTTCCACTCAGGTACACTGTTACCTTTCATACATCCTCCAATAGATTTAACCGGAAACGGCCGACCCCGCATGGCATCTTTACCCGTAAAATCATACCCATAAACCTGACTATCCCTCCCAATAAATTACACTTTAACATTATTGACATTACTTCACACTCCAAACCACGACTCACACCCCCTCTAACTCCGCCAACGTCTTCTTCAACGCCCGCAGCCTTTTGCGCACCCCGCTTACCGACATATTCACCATCCGCGCCGTCTCCTCCAGCGTCATACCGTCCACAAGGTGCAGCACGGCAATCGTGCGGCTCGATTCGGGGTGCTGCCTGAAGAGCTTGCGCAGCACGCCGCGGCTCACAACCTCCGATTCGACATCCTCCGCCGAGGCTATCCGCTCCAAAAGCGAATCCCCGTCCGGCGCGCCGTAGCGGCTCGCGTAACTCTTCATCGCCTTCAGGCAGTGGTTCGTCGCCATCCTCCACAAAAGCGCCCCAGGATGGCCCGCGTGGAGGCTGTCCTGCTTTTCGAGCACGATAACGAATACCTCCTGGGCGATGTCGGCGGCGTTTTCGGCGTCACCAAGCATCTCCCGGCAGCGCCTGAGCACCATCGGCCAGAATTTGTCGAAAAGCTCCTCAGCATCTACGCGTTTGATGCCGTTCTCTTTGTCCATATATACCGACCAAATACCATGTTAGTGATAAAACACCCCGGCGGCCCCAAAATTCACCGCAAAAACNCCCGCCGCCGTACCGCCCCTGCCGGCCTCCGAAACCCTGAACCGCTCCCGGATGCCCATATTAATATAATACCTGACGGATACGATTCTGTTACCTCGAAAGCAATTTTATTTGAACCGCCCCAAAAACGGCAGGGAGGGACGCGGGGGATTGATGGGAATTTCTGCAACGCATTTCCCATTGAAAAACAGTGACTTACGCCTTTTTTCTAAAAAACGCGGTTCGGTATTGACTTTTTTCGGGGGATTACTTAAAACCCTGTCTTTGGGATAAACAGTCTTTATGTCGTTTACCTCTACCAAAACCTCCCGGCTGCCGGCGCTCTTTCGAACCCTTATAGCTGTAACAAAATTATTCCCCCTGACATCTTTCCGTTCGGTTGGGAGAGGGACATTGCGGTTTGAAAACGGGGAATAGCCTACTCCATAGCCTCCCACCGTATATCTATCCCCCTGTTCCTGTACTGTACGAGCAAGTTGATTATCTCGGCGTACTTAGGCCTCGACGCGGCTATCAGCAGTACGTCGGCCTTGTTGGTTGAGAGGGCCTGAGTCAGGGTGTTTATCTCACCGAGTATGGGGTACCCTTCCATTTCTCCGTGGCCGCTGTTTTCTTCCTCTCCCATAAGCACTATGCCCGCTACTTTTGGGCCGCCGCGGCGGGNGTTTATGCTTTTTATGTATTGCAATACCTCTTCGCCGTGGCCCACTATTACCGCGCGTTCGGGCGGCACTACGAGTTTTTTGAGGCCCTTGAATACTGGCGGCAGCGCCTCGCGCCAGAAGAGCGCGGTTAATATGGCGACAGCGAGCGCGACGCCGGTGCACGCCATACCCTCAATGTAGTAATCCGTCAAAAAGTACACGCCGGATATGATCAGGGCGGATGCGAGTATCCCCGAAAAAAAGAGGTTTCTGGCTGAGTATTGGCGCGCGGAATAAACGCCGTTGTAAAGGAACATGAATATCATGGCAACGGTAACCGCCGCGTGCACGCCTGTCAGCTGCAAGAGCGGCTCCGTGTCGTATAGTGATACGTGCGGGAATCCGCGTTTAATGAAAAACAGCTCCTGATCTTTACCATCCCAGAGTGTCGAACACGCCCACATAAACCGCGGGCCGAGCCGCAGCTCAAAGCTCGCCCACACCGCCAGGTTTATTATCCCCGCGTCAACCAATATAGCCGCGAGCGAGCGCATTACTATCGAGCCTATGTTAAGCACCGCCTGAAATACAACGCCAAGCCACATCAGCCACCACGGGAAATACGTCTTCTGCTCCCCTCGGTACTTGCGCGAGAAGATTATCATAGCCTCGTAAAAATCCACGCGCGAGCGTATGCGCCGCTTCGACGAGCTCTTGCCCTTGCGGTGGACTATTTTTATCTCCGGGCAGTACCACACCTCGCGCCCCGCCTTGCTTATGCGGTAGCACAGGTCAATGTCTTCGCCGTACATGAAGAACCGCTTGTCGAACCCGCCTATCTCGTTGAACAACTCACGCTTCATGAACATGAACGACCCCGAAATAACCGGCACCTGCGCGGTCTCGTCTTCGTCCATATATGTGAGGTGGTACCGCCCGAAGCGGCGGCTCTTGGGAAAAACATGGCTCAATCCGGCAAAATAGTAAAACGCCACAGACGGCGTGGGGACCGAGCGGCGGCAGCTGAGCTGCAGGGTGCCGTCCGGGTTAAGGATTTTGGGGCCCATCAGGCCGGCGCCGGGGNGCGACTCCATGAACTCTACAGCGTCTTCAAGCGTGTTCGATGAGATGACGGTGTCGGGGTTGAGCAGCAGCAGGTAACGCCCGCGCGCGGCCTCTACGCCTATGTTGCACGCCTTGCCGAAGCCTATGTTCGTCCTGAGCTGAATCCACTGCACCTCGCCAAACTTTGAGGTGACAATCTCGCGGGAGTTGTCGCCGGAGGCATTATCTATAATAATAACCTCGCTGCGGTCGTAGTATTTGGCAAGGCGCAACGAATGCAGGGCCTCTATCAGGCACTGCGGGACCTTGTAGTTCACTATTACGATTGATATAAGAATATCGCTGTTTTTATCTGTCGGCATATCGCAAAATCAAAACCTTTACTGTAGCGGCCAACCGTCTCCGGCAGCCCGCAAATTTAAAATCAATATAAAAATCCGTCAGGCAAACAACCTATGTCTCAAAACTCTGCCGGCCGGCAAGCCCCACGCACAGACTACGCTGCCGGAGTATCAGGTTTATCCTCTGTCATCCTGGGCTTCTCGCTGCTTATGTGCTTAACGCGCAGCTTCCAGACCAGCAGGGCCGCTTCCCTTATTATTTTGGTGGACATCTTCGAAACGCCCCTCTCCCGGTCGGTAAAAACTATCGGGATCTCCTTTATCTTAAACCCCTTCTTCCACGCGAAGTAGTTAAGCTCAATCTGGAAAGAGTAGCCGGAAGACGCTATTACATCTAAATTGAGCGACTCTAGGACGGCGCGGCGGAAACATTTGTAGCCNCCCGTGCAGTCCTTTATGCGCAGGCCGGTAACTATCCGCGCGAACTTGTTGGCAAAATAGCTCAGAAGCAGGCGCGACATCGGCCAGTTTACCACGTTTACGCCGCAGATGTAGCGCGAGCCTATCACGAGGTCGTTTTCGCGCGCGGCTTCTATGAAATCCGGCAGGTAGCCCGGGTTGTGCGAGAAGTCGGCGTCCATTTCGAATATGTACTCGTAGTCGCGTTCGAGCGCCCACCTGAAGCCGGCTATGTATGCGCGGCCCAGACCCTCTTTGGCGGCGCGGTCGAGGACGTGTACGCCGGGGGTGCTTGCGGAGAGTTCCTTTACGGCGGCGCTGGTGCCGTCGGGGGAGGAGTCGTCTACCACTAGGATGTGGGCGCCGGGGAGGGATTTGTTGATCTCGGGGATCAGCAGCGTAATGTTTTCGCGTTCGTTGTAGGTCGGAACGACGATCAGGATTTTTGAGTTGTCCATAAGAGTTTGTACCAAAATATTAAAGTCAAAGTCAAAAGCTTTAAAGTCAAAATAAAAGTCAAAATCATTAAAATCAAAATCAAAGTCTATTTATGGGCGGGGGCTTCGCCCCCTTTTGACAGGGGGGCACAGCCCCCCCGCAACGCCCCCCTCTTTTCGCACAGGCAAAAACCAGCATCCATATATAATATAATATCGGCGCAGACTAATGTGGTGGATTTTTATGGCCTTGGGCCTGCGCCTCCTCCTGTTATCCATTTTATCAGGGCTTCCGGCGGGTCGGCTGGGGGTGGGGTTTGGCCGAAGAGGTGCAGTTTTGTGGCGGAGCCGGGGCCGGTGGGCGGGGTGGAGAGCAGGACGTGGTAGGCCCCTTTTTCCAGTTCGGTGAAAATTTGGCGGCCCGTGCCTGTGCTTCTGCCCCAGGCGTCTAAGAGAACGGCCTCCGCGGTTCCTTTGCTTGCCGAGAGGCCGAGGCCCACTCTGCTTTTTTGGGGGAGGTCGAAGCGGACCATGCGCTTCTGGCCTGACATAAGGTGCAGGGACAGCGGCTTGTCCTCCGTCAGCGCTGATATCGGGTAGAATCCCACCGTCAGCGGAGCGCCGGTTAACGGCTTGCCGGACAATGGCTTGAGGCCTATGGTAAATTTGCCCGGCGCAAGGGGGATGTCCCACTCCAAACCGTCCCAAAACTCCTCGTAGTCCCTGACCCTGCCGTCAACCGCGATTATAGCCGCCGCAGGTACAGGGGCCGTCAGGCTTATGTGGGCAGCTTCGGTTAGCTCGATTGAGTACCAGTTTACACCGTCGGCCAGCGTCAGCTTAGACATCTCCTTAACTACAGGCGCCTCGTCCCACTTTTTGACCGTGTCGCCCCAGCGGCACTCGTTCAGGCCGAGCGCGCTGCCGTCGTCCCTGCATAGCCTGATCTTGCTGCCGCCGGGTGAACGGCTTACAAGCAGGGCGCCGCCTTCGCCTGTAACCGCGGCGCCGTCTTTTATGCTTCGCGTTATTTGGCCGGAGCGGTCTATGCGGTCAATGTTGTCAATCGCTCCCGAAAAGAAGAGGCGGGCGGCGGCCGGCGCTTCATTTTTTATTCTGATGATTTCTTTCGTGTCAACAGATACGTTCGTACTGATCTCACCGCCTGTTGTCAACACATCGGACCGCGCGGACGGCGGTGATGACGCGTACATCTCCATCTCAATATCGCCGGCCTCACCGCCGTCTGCGAGCCCGAACAAAAACAGTTTTCCGCAGTCTGGATTCAATGTATGGACAGTACCGTTATCCCCGCCGTAATACATATCCCTTATGCCATCCGCCGATACATACACAAAGCCGGTGTGGGGCGACAGTTTTACGGTAACCGTACGGGCGCGGTCCGGCTGGATGTAATACTCCCCGGCTAAAGACGCCTTCGCCCGCCACATCGTCCTGCCCACTCTCAGCGTGTCCGCTTTCCCGGCAGAAAAATTCCTCATCGTAAACGAACCGCTGACCCCATCGCTCAATGATCCATCCGCCTCGGCATTCCATCCTGCTATCCTGCCGGTATCACCGGGTAACACCGCGGTTAAGCATAATCTCTCACCAATGTATTGACCGCCGAGCACCGGTATACCGCCCCGTACGAAATCAGCGCGCTGTGCCGATGTTGATAAACCCGCAAGCGGCTGGCCCGATATCATAGTCATAGAAACTATGCCCAGCTTCTGCGACGGAGTGTCTATCTCGAAGATTTTTTCACGGTTGGCGCGGATTGCCACCGGCAGCTCTTCACGTTCGGGATATTTTACCTGATTCCGCGAGAAACGGTACCTGTCGGCGGTCTCGAACTTGCGCTTGTTCCGCTCGGCTATCTCTGCGGCATCAGTAATAAGCACCGGGCTCAATACAAAACGGTATCTGTCCTCAGCATGAAACGATGTTTGAAGCCAGAGGCGTTTTCCGGCAGTGGGGATTAATGACCCCTCCTCTTCGCTAAATACGGTTCCCGCAGAGTTGACGCCCGATACCCTGACGATTGCGTTCCCGGCAGACGCGCGGCCGGGGGCGGTTGACCCGATGGGCGCCGATATCAATTCGTAATGGGATGGGGGAGCGGGCATATCGTCTATCCTGTAATACGCCGTCTTACCCAAATCTTTTATTGCGGTTCCGTAAACTCCGCTTAGCGCTTTCTCGTATGTTAACGGTATTGACTCAACCGTTTTTGTTACGAGGTTGACCTCTCCGCTGTTTCTGTCCTCCGCCCATATCCTCAGCGTATATTTCGCGCCCTTTTCAAACGGTACTGACATTTTGATTTTTTTGCCCTGCTGCCGCCCCGCCGCGCTCTTTGAAGATGATTCCAGCTCAGCGATGATGCGGGAATCGCTTACAGCATTTATTATCAATATATCCCCAAACAACGGCTCTATGGGGATGACCGCCTGCTTTCCGGTTAATGAAATTTTCCGTTCGTCATACGATATGCGGCTGTGAGCTGCCGTGTCACGTGCTGATACCGCCTTACCAGCGGCAGGNACGTTTAATTTTACCGCCTGCATCAGCGTATCTTCCACCCGGCGCATGAATATCTTTGTTGCGAGGGAGCTTGGAAAAAGGCCACGGGGGAAAAAACCGCCATCCGTCAACTGCAGATTGTACATCCCCGAATCAAGCCGCTCCGATATTACGAAATTCCAGTCCTGATAGCCGCCGGCGCCCCGCGCGATCTCCGTTGTCCCGTCCGCGCCATATAAACAGGCCAATATCTCCGGCCGGCCCTGCGAGAATATCTCGTACACGCCGGCGCTGTCTACCCGCACGCGCATCGTCTGCGGCGCGTCGGCGCCGCGGCTTATCCCCGCGAACAAAACCGTAGACGTATCCTTGCCGGTAAACTCGGTCGGCCCCTCTATTATCTGCGCCCGCGTTACCCTGAAATTATCGTGCGTCAGCGGCAGCGAATAGAGTTTGTACGACCCCTTCTCCAGCTCAACCTCCTGCGGCGCCGATTCGCCGTGCCTGAAAAGCGGCCAGCCGTCTGCTCCTTCTAACCTTATCCTCTGAAACGGTTCATAAGACTGCGTGAAAGATTCAAGCCGGTATCTGTCCTTACGGCCAACCGCCAGATCGTATACAACCGCCTCGTGCGCGTCAAGCATCACGCGCCTGTCAACGCCGTCCTCAAGGCGCCCGCCGGCGCGCAGGGCGCCGCTGCTCAGCAAAATGCCCATCCTGCCGGCAGATTCGTTAATCGATTCGGCTGTCAGCACATAGTTTCCCGGCAGAAAATACTCGGTTATCATAGCGTTGCGCACCACACCGTCGCCAGACCGCCCAAACATCAGCCCGTTGAAGCGGTCGCGGGCCGTCAGTTTGGTGTGCAGCCGGCCAGTCGTCTCTATTTTATATATGCCGGGTTCGGTGATCGTGAACACGTATGTCTTAAGCTCATTCCTTTTAATATCCGTATACAGCGCGGACCCCAATTTCAACCGCTCCATTTTTGGCGTACCCGCCTCCTCGCGCTCGGCGGCTTCATCCTTTATATACATCTCTGCGATACTTTTATCATCCGGCCCTGGGAACTTTTCCCTTGGGAACTTTTCGATGTTGAACGACATATATTCGGGATTGTGGAAATTCGGGTAGAAACGGTATGTGCGGTCCTTTTTGAGAGCGAGCGGCCTGAATGTTATGGATGGGTTCGGCGCCGATGCTTTAATTTTGTCGGGATTGATATTTTTAGCTGACCCGGCGAAAATAGTGAACGATGCTTTGCCCATGTTTACAGCGTTCATTCTTATGACATACAGCCCCCTGTCAAGCGCAATATCCAGCCGGCCCCTCTCCGCGTCCGGCTGGGTGTAGCCTCGCGGGGCGGTTATAAAAAACTTGCTTATATGCCAGTCAAACGCCGCGTCCCCCCCCGGCACAACCGTATACGTCCCCGCCTCGTTAATCCACAAATACGAATTCGCTCTGCCGCGCATGGAAAAAACAAACTCCCTGCGCAGCGGGCTGGCCGCCGAGACGGTATCGGCTTTAAGCGCTACTATTGATGAATCTTTCATGTCAACCAGCAGGCCCGATGCCCCCACATTGCCGCCGCCGAATCCGGTATGAAGCGTGGTGAGCTGATACACCCCGTCTTCCGGCGGCGAGTAATTCCGAAAATCGACCTCCGAATCACCAATCACCGTGGTCATCCTGTATCTGCTGCCGGGTTTTCCGCATATATACAGCAGATCCGAAGAGGAGCTTGGCAACCCGATTACCGGAATAACCGCCCCGGTTCTTGAGATGTGCGCGGAGTCACGGTAGGAAAGCATTATATGATTCCGCATGAGCGTATAGCCCTCCACAACCAGTATCTCCCCGTCGAGGCTTTCGATAATGACATCCCTCGAAACGACGTAGCTGTTTCTCCCGCTGCTGCCGATTGACGCGGTTATCTGTTGATTGCGCTCAACTGGCGTGAGCATCCACTGCATATAAAGCGGCTCGCTGTCATCATCAACGGTATAGCGGTCCGCCTTTCCGTTGCCGTACACGGCTATAAGGTGTTTGCCGCGCTCCAACCGTTCATATATGCGCAGCCCGTTCAGAGGCTTTTGGGGGGCAGCAGCGTTTACAAACGCATCGTTGCCCTTCGTCTCCTTAACAAGCCACTCGCCGCCCCTGAAAACCGCCATTGAACTGAGATGCCGCCCCATTGCCTCTATGTAAACCAGCGTGTCGCGCGGTACGAATATCCACCAAAACTTCACCTCGCCGGAGGCAAGGGCCGCCGCCGTTTGTTTGAACGGTTCAAGGTACTCCGTTTTGGCAGCCTCTGCCCTGCTGTCCCTCAAATCTGCCGGCGCGCCGGCGGACGATTCGCCGGTACCTGAAATATCAGCGGGACTTACCGGCGCAAACCTGTCCACGGTAACATACACCTGCCCTTTTGCGTCCTCCGGCCCCGCCGTAAAAACCTTGTAGTACCCGGCCTCCAAAAATACCTCGACCTGCCCGTCGCTCTCCCCGGCCTGCCCGGCGCTTGCGAACGTCCCGCGCAGCTTGTCTACCACCTCTACAGACACCCCCTCGGCGCTTTTGGCTTTTACTATGTACCGCCCCCACCTGTTGACCTTGACAAGGTGCTCGCGGCGCCCCTTTGCGGAAACCTCGGAGGCGAATATGGGGTCCTGGGCGGCAGGCGCGGGCAGAACAAGCGGGAAAGCGAGCACAAGCATAAAGCAGGAGAGTATCAGCGGATACGGCGTTTTTTGTTTACGTTGGATAATTTTCATAAATATTTTATTTTCTCCTCTCAAAATATATATATTACTATATGGTAGGGCGGTGTGGGCGCTATTTTTGTGATATTTTTGCCTTAACAGGATATCAACACGCTGTCCACACGCAAATCACATTACAAACCTTAGCCTAAGCGATTGTGATACAACAAGATGAAGCATCACCACAGTATAACTGTCCGCCCTGCGGCCTCCGATGATCTTGAACAGATTTACGCACTGGAGCAGACCTGCAGCCAGAACCCGTGGTCCCGCGACGGCCTCGCCGAGGAGCTCTCCGGCGACGAGAGCACCTTCCTCCTGTTGCAGACGCCGGATGAGGGGCGTATTGTCGGCTTCGCCTGCGCCCACCTGGTCTGCGGCGAAATGCACATCCTTGACGTAGCCATACACCGTGACTACAGAAACGAGGGCCTCGGCGCGCTGCTTGTAACCCGCCTCCTCGCCGAGGCCGATGCCAAAGAGGCTGCCCGCGCCTGCCTCGAAGTACGGGCCTCTAACACAGCCGCCATACGCCTGTACGAAAAATGCGGTTTCATGCGGGACGGAATGAGAGATGGATACTACCAGGACGGCGAAGACGCGGTTCTGATGTCGAGCAAAAGTGTGCCGGTAATGAGACATTATTAAAACTGGTTTTGATTTGACACGGATGCGGGGAAACGGGGTCGCGGCAAACGTTTCGCTTACGGTGCCGGCGCTCCGAGGTCGACTCCGGGGAAGAGTTCCTGGACCTCGTCTAAGCTGCCGTACATGGACATACCGGGTATTCGGTGTATATTTATGGTTTTGAGCATTTCGCATACATAATTGGACGCGACAAGCCGTAGCGTCCGCCCCGTTCCCGGCAGTTTTTTCAGGTACTGAACCACAACGCCGATTTCGTTGGAATACATCACCGCCCCGCCGGCGAGCTCCAGTATGGTATCGCGGGAGCTCCCCGAGTCCGCCTCCGTAATCAGCGCATTCTTCAGGTTCTCCAGGTCGGAGATGGATTCCTGATTGTATTTGATGAGCAGGACTGTTTCCCGGTCAACTATCGTAAACGACATTCGGTACCCCCCCATCAAGGCCGGTTAAAAAATTAATGTCAATGTTGAGATTACCATAACCTGTCAATTAAGGAACAATCTCCACAATAATTATAGTACTACGCCCCCGATTTATCAACAGCGGCGGACTCTTTGCCCCTCTGCATCGAGCAGCTGCCGTGGTAGATCGCGCCCTCTTTGATCACGAGCTCCTTGGCATGCAGGTCGCCAATGACTACCGCCGACGTGTGCATCTCCACCCTGTCTTCTACGTACATATTCCCAACCACCTTGCCGAAGATGAAAGCGTTTTGCGCCTTGATCTCGGCCTCCACCACGCCCTTGTCGCCAACTGTAACCGACTCGGCCGTTTGGAGCTTACCCTTAAACAGCCCGTCTATGCGTATGCTGTGGGGTACATTGATGGTGCCTTCGAACACACTGCCCGAACCTATGATGTTCAGGAGTCCTTTGCCGTTCTTTTCCATTTGCCACTCTCCTTAATCAGAGTAAAAACATTTTTATTCAACGTAAACCTGTTAACAAATGTTATTGCCTGTGCGCCCCTATAAAGCTCATCGGATCCACATACTTACCGGCTTTAATCACCTCGTAGTGCAAGTGCGGCGCCGTTGAGCGGCCGGTATTGCCCACAAGCGCTATTGTCTGGCCTCTGTTTACCCTGTCACCGGGCAGCACCAGCACCTGCGAGCAGTGGCCGTAGCGCGTTACGAAACCGTTGTCGTGGCGAACCTCCACAATCAGGCCGAAATACTTGTCGGTGCTGACATCCTCAACCACGCCCTTCGCCGTAACTCTGATGGGCGAGCCGCTCGCTGCGGCGATATCCACACCATGATGCCCGTCGGCCGGGTCGCGCCTGAAATGCTTGGTTATCCAGCCGTCGACCGGCATGATGTTGGGTATCGACTCTATGTACTCGGGCGGTGCCGGCGTAGCGCGGCGCGCGGCCAAAGCTGGCGGTATAACCGGAGGCGGAGCCTTGACATCGGGGCGGTCGTCGGACGGGCGGTCGGCCTCCGTTTGAACCACCGGCTGGCCGGGCTTGCTTCTGTCGACAATAGACGCTCCCGGCGAAGCGGTGCCGGGCGCGGCGACAGGGACGGGCGCGCCGGCAATGTCGGTAACGCTCGCGAGGCGGTGCAGGTACGTGGTCAGGCTGTCTATGCTCGCTATCTTCTGCGACGATATCTCCAAATCCTTGCTGTGCTCCCGCAAACGCCGATTTTCCTGCCGCAAATCGTGCACTAACTGCAGTTTCAGCGATATCTCGCCCGTCTTGAACAGCAACACCAGCAGACCGGCGAATATCAGCACCATAGACATCACCGTCAGATACATGGTATAACGGTGTATCCTGAGGGTAAAGGGAGAACCTTGGCCCTCTGGGAAGAACATGAACGAGTAGTAGCTGTTTTTCTTATGCTTCTTCATAAAGTCAAAACCAAAAGATTAAAGTCAGTATCAATGTTAAAATCAGCAACCAATGCCGCAAAATCAACCCCAAAATCCGTCAGGCTATCGACACGTCATCAAGCACTGTTTCGTTCAACAGCAGGTCAAATATCCTCACAAGGTCGCTCTCACTAAAATAATCAATTTCCACGCGCCCTTTATCATCTCCCGTAACTTTTAATTTTACGGACGTTCCGAACTTGTACTGCAGCCGCTCCAATTGGTGGACAATATTCGCGTCCTGAAGCTGATATTGCGGTTTTGGCGCGGATTTTGACGGTTTTTTCGCCTTATCCAGCTGGGCTATATACTCTACATCCCTAACTGTCAACTTGTCCTCCAAAACCTTGCGCGCCGCCTCCAACTGCGCCTCCGCGCCCTCCACCGCCAGTATCGCCCTGGCGTGACCGGAGCTTATTTCGTTCTTCCGCACCATCTGCAGGATCTCGTCGGGCAGGTTCAGAAGGCGCATGCTGTTCGTTATGACCGCCCTGCTTTTGCCCACCTGCGCCGCCAGTTCCTCGTGCGTGTAGCTGAATTCCTGTATCAGCTTCTGGTAGGCGGCGGCCTTCTCAATCTCGTTGAGTTCCTCGCGCTGGATGTTCTCAACAAGCGCAAGTTCGAGCATCTCCTTATCCGTAACCTGCGTTTTTACGATACACGGAACGCTGTCCCTCTTGAGATGCCTGTGGGCGCGGAAACGGCGCTCGCCGGAGATTATCTCGTAGCGGTCGCCCTTCTTGCGCAGAACCACCGGCTGGAGCAGGCCCTGATTTTGAATACTTGCCGCCAGGCCGGCTATCTCCTCCTCGTCGAAATCTACGCGCGGCTGATACGGGTTGGGGTCTATAGCGTTTATATCTACGAGCTGCACATCGCCGCTGCCGGCCCCGTCGCCCTGCTCCCCGTCCTCGGAGATGGTCGGGATGAGGGTAGAGAGACCACGGCCCAGCACGGGCTTGCGTTTTGAACCGCTTTTAGGCAGGTTGTTCATTTTGCATCACTTCCTTTGCCAGCTCTAAGTAATTTCTGGCTCCCAGCGACATTATGTCGTGGAAGATAATCGGCTTGCCGAACGACGGCGATTCGCTCAGTTTGACGTTACGCGAGATCATTACGTCAAACACCCTGCCCGAAAAACACGACCGCACCTCGGAGGCCACCTCGCGCGACAGGTTGAGCCTGCCGTCGTACATCGTGAGCAGCGCCCCCTCAATCGCCAAGCCGGGGTTGAGGTTCTTCTGAACCAGATGTACGGTATTCATAAGCTCCGCCAGCCCCTCAAGCGCGAAGTACTCGCACTGGATGGGGATAAGCACCGACGTCGCGGCCGTGAGCACATTCACGGTAAGGAGCCCAAGCGACGGCGGCGAGTCTATTATTATGTAGTCATAATCATTCTCTACCGCTTTCAGCGCCGAGCGGATTTTCTTCTCCCGCGCCATCGTGTTGATGAGCTCAATCTCCGCAGCGGCCAAATCGGGCGTAGCGGGCGCAATATCCAAAAACTTCATAAACTCAGCGGTAACGCGGATATCGCGGATACCGGCCGGAGCACCGTTAAGCTCGCGCTCTGTAATAACCTCGTACATCGACAGGTTGATGTCGTCCTTATAAATACCTATACCCATGGTGGCGTTCGACTGCGGGTCCATATCGACGATCAGCGAGCGGCGCTCGGCGGCCGCGAGGCACGCGGCAAGATTGACGGCTGTGGTAGTCTTGCCCACCCCGCCCTTCTGGTTGCACACCGCGATGATTTTTGCCATTGCCGACCACCTCTTCCCGCATTTCGCTTTTTTGCCGATACCCGCCGGTATCCGCCTGCCTGTACATTGATAACTTATTGCCGGGACTAACCATCGCCCGCTTCGCCGTTGACACGCGGCACACACAATGCACAAGTTATCAACATCCGTGTGTGGATAATGTTCACAACCCCATTACCCCCTAAATACCCCTATTTTCAACGTTTTATAGCGTTATAGCATCTTTTTGGCACCGATATCATAGTATACAATATACAGTTTTCCACATTACCNCCCCTGTATGAACAACATCCTCAGGCTAATTGCCGGACAATCCGCAGAGCGCTCTGGCGCCTGTCAGACAAACTCCAGCGACACCAAACTCAGCCCCCGCACAAGGCTGCCCAAATCATACTGCGCTATCTCGCGGATCTTTATCCCGTCCTTGTCCTTGTTGGACGTTATGGCCTCAAGCTCCGCGGCAAACTGCTTCGTCTTGTACGTATACATATGGCCGTCATTCGTCAAAAAAGGCCTCGCGAGCTGTGCGAACTTTTGCAGAGTGCCGATACCGCGGCTTATCACGTAATCGACCTTTTTTTCCGGTTTTACGCTCTCCGCCCTGTCCGAATACACCTTCACGTTATCAAGCCCCAGCTCCGCCTTTACCCCCTCCAGAAACTCCGCCTTCTTCTTGCACGACTCAACCAGCATAAACGACAGATCCGGCCTGAAGAGCCTGATCGGGATCGACGGGAACCCGCCGCCCGAACCTATATCGAGCACAGTCGCCCCCTTCTTGAACCCGAACAGCAGCAAAGGCTGCAGCGAGTCGCAGAAGTGGCGCTGAAACAGGTGCGCGTCGTCACCCATATCGGGCAGCAGTTCCGCGGCGGCGTTATCCCTCAGCACAAGGCTCAGGTACGCCACGATCAAATCCCTCTGCTCCGGCTCCGGCGACAACCCAAGGCGCCCCAGCATCTTTGACTCGTAACGCTGCCTGGCGAGCGCCATAAAGGGGTCTGTCGGTTCACTCATACCATGCAATCCTGCTGTTTCACGTGAAACTGATTCTGTTGCCATCCCGATGCCGTTATCGACACCCATAAAGCGGTTCGCGCCGGTAAACCAACCGAACGGCATACCGCTACCCGCTTATTATAGTATTACCGCCGCGCCGATTTCAACAAGTACATCGCTAAAACCGATACGTCCGCCGGAGTCNCCCCGCCGATGCGCGACGCCTGGCCCAAAGTGGCGGGGCAAATCCTCTTCAGCTTCTGCCGCGACTCCGTGAGCAGGCCCGGAACACCGTCGTACGAGAACCCGTCGGGTATCTTCGCCTCCTCGTAACGGCGGAGCCTGTCGACCTCCTTCTGCTGCTTCTTGACAAACCCTTCGTACTTTATATCAGACTCAACACCGAGCGTCAAATGGCGGTCAAGGGCAGTATCCGGGGCGGACGGCGGGACGCCGCCGCTGCAATCCGTATCGGCGGATACCGGTACGTCCGCATTCTCAGGGATACCAGCCGGACACTCGCAAACTTCAGCGATATCGCCGGTGCCGCCAAAACCTTCAAATCCTTTCCCAACGGCCTCAAGCCCCCGCAAAAGCCACTCTATCCCTATTTCAGGACGCCTCAAAAGGTCAGACGCGCTCTCCGTCTGCGAAAGGGCCCTGCCGTTTGAGGGCGGTGCCGCAAGCGGGTCCTGCGATCCGGATACCGAATGGCTGCCACCCGTACCTGCCCCCCCCGCTATCCTCCCGTACTCCTCCGGCGTAACCTTAACCCCGCCAAGCCACTCCGCAACCCCCCGCTTCCTGTCCCAAAACCGCCGGCGCTCGTCATACTGCCCGTCCGTTATCGTCCCTAACCTGTGCCCAATCGGCATCAGCCTTTCATCGCAATTATCCTGCCGCAGCAGCAGCCGGTACTCCGCCCGCGAGGTGAACATCCTGTACGGCTCCTCCGTACCCTTAGTAACCAGATCATCAATCAGCACCCCGATGTAGGATGTATCCCTGCCCAACACAACCGGCTCCTCCCCGCGCAGCCCCAGCGTAGCGTTGATCCCCGCCACAAGCCCCTGGCACGCCGCCTCCTCGTACCCCGAACTGCCGTTCACCTGTCCGGCGAAGAAGAGCCCCCGCACCGCCCGCGACTCAAGCGTCGGGCGCAACTGAAGCGGGGAGAAGTAGTCGTACTCTATCCCGTAGCCGGGGCGCATGATCCGCGCGCCCTCCAAGCCGGACACGCTTTTGACCATCTCCTCCTGAACATCGCAGGGGAGCTCAGTAAACAGGCCGTTGGCGTAGAGTTCGTGACTGTCAAGGCTTTCAGGCTCTAAATATAGTGTATGTCCATCGCGTTCTCCAAATCTTACCACCTTTTCTTCTATGGAGGGGCAGTAGCGGGGCCCGGCAATCTGGGCGCCCTCCGTGTGCAGCGGCGATTTCTCCATGTGCCGCAATATGCGCTGATGCGTGTTTACATTGGTTCTGGCGGCCCAGCAGACGATTTTGTTGCTCAATTTGCCCTTAGTGAAGAACGAGAACGGCCAGGGGTCTGCGTCCCCGCGCTGGGCGGCGAGTTTGGCGTAGTCGACGGTGCGCCCGTCTATCCGCGGCGGCGTGCAGGTCCGCAGGCGCCCGGACGTTATCCCCAGAGCGCGTATGCTCTCCGTGAGCATAAGCGACGGCGGTTCCCCAGCGCGCCCGCCGGAGCGGGAGTTTGGACCAACGTGCATAACGCCGTTAAGGAAGGTACCGGCAGCCAAAACCACCGCTTTTGTATCGACCCTTTCGCCGTTATCCAATGTTATGGAGGTAACTTTGCCTCCGGAGACGTTTATCCCGGTGACCATAGCCTGCAGGATGGCGAGGTTTGGGCGGTTCTCAAGCGCCCGGCGCGCCAGATTCCTATACATCACCCTGTCGGCCTGCGCCCGTGGGCCCCAAACGGCGCTCCCCTTGCTGGCGTTCAGCATCCGGAATTGGATGCCGGCCTTATCAATCAGGGAGGCCATAAGCCCGCCCAGCGCGTCTATCTCCCTGACGAGGTTCCCCTTGGCAATGCCGCCTATTGCGGGGTTGCAGGACATTTGGCCTATGAGGTCGGCATGGTTAGTAACGAGCAGCACGGACGCGCCCATCTTCGCGGCGATGTTGGCGGCCTCAATGCCGGCGTGGCCGGCGCCTATTACTGTCAGGTCGAAGGGTGTCATTGGCATAAAATAATATTTGGAAAGAACGATTTTGATTTTTAAATAAAAAGCCGATGTTTCACGTGAAACACCGGCACTGATAATCCCCATATTTTTTACTTATTTTCCCAAATGACCGTCATCAAATAACTCCGCAGCTATCTGGCCGCCTATCTTTGCCCCCCACTGCTGGCCTATCATCATCGCTTCAGCCATAATTTGCGGGGCGACTTTAACCGATTTTTGGCCTACAGGCGATTGATAGAATTTTATCAACTGCTTTATTTCATCATGGGTGTAGTACTTTTCATATACGGGGATACAGAGTTGTATCATCTCATTTGTATCCACGCTCTTTCTGAATTTATCCCAATACGCATCCGGCAGCGTTTTGGTGACGACACGCCCTTTCATTTGCGCTATCATCATGTCCATCATCTGCTCCGCCAGTTTATCCACTCCGGATACCTTCATAAATTTAATGACGTCGTCCCTCTTCGCCTGGTTCTTAGACTGCGCGAAGGTACCAAAAGCCCCGCCCGCCCCAAGCACAAAAACAAGCACCACAACAAGCTTTTTCATAACACACCCCTCCTGTTACCCATCTGTCGACGAGTTGTTGATAAAAATGTAAGCTGCCGTAAACCCGGTTTTCACGAAATCCGGCAGCGCCGGTTGAATAGAAAATAGTACATACGAACGGCGTATGTCAATAGTTTTCATGTATTTATTGACGACACGATTATAGGCCACACAATTAAATATTATACCCGCACCCGGCGAGTTGTGCATCATCAACATAATTATCCCCCCGTAGGCGGCATTGCCCACATTTTCGCTACTGCGAGCATCTCCCGTAAATAGTTGACGGGTATGGAGTACCACTCTATTGGCGCTCCGATATGATTTGCAGAAATCCCCGCATACCGGGCAAGCCTTGACGCCCTGTAAATATGGAAATCGCTGGTGATCAACACGCCGGAGAAACCTTGCGGGAAATAGGGGGTTAATACATCACGCGCAAAAGAGAGGTTTTCATAAGTAGAGGTCGATTTTTCCTCTTTGATGATCTTTTCAAGCGGGACACCTCTAACTGCCAAATAACGCTCCATAGCCAGTGCCTCGGTAATGTCTTCCTGAAAACCCTGGCCGCCGCAAACTGCGATAACCGCGCCGGGATTCTTGCCGTAGTATTCAACCGCCTTGTCCAACCGCCTCGCAAGCGTACGGCCGACTTCCTCGCCGCGTATTGCCGCCCCCAGGACAATAACGGCATCCTCATTGTATTCGGCATTGTCATACTTGCCGTAAACAGCGAGAAAGACCGCAAAAACCAGCGCTATTGCGCATATAGCGCCAACAATTATATGCCCAACCTTTGGAACCCTCTTAAAATAAAAGGCATAAAGGATTATCGCCGCGGCAACAAACCCCTGCAGCACCATCCCCAAAGTAAAGTTTGACGTAAAGAGTACAATTACCGCATTAATCAGTATTAATACACCGATTATAAGTGCCGCATATTTCATTTTACAAACCTTCGATTGAGATGGCCTACTTTTTCCCCACGCGTTTAAGGGCGGTCTCATTTATCGGCTCCCCCAATTACCGCTATCCCATTGATTTTAATGTTTCACGTGAAACATCAATCCCATACAAACAGCGCCCCTACCCCGCGGTAAAGCCCGTAAAATACCCAGCCGAGGGGGCCTAATGTCGTTTTTTCCCTGAAACTTACGGTAATTATTGAAAAGGCAACGCTTTGCTCCGAATGCCTTATTCTCCCCTCCAATACCTCTATCTCCGAGCTTATGCGCTCTAACTCCTTTTCTATGCTTAAAATATCGGAAATAGCCTCCGCCCGCTCAAGCAACGCCAGGTACCTGTCACGCACACGCTTCAGGTTGTTCATTCGGGCTGTGTTGTCCCGGTACTGGTCCGTAATATCGGTACCCCTTTTTGTCTCGTACTCAACTTTGCCGAGCGTCCGCGCGTAGGCTGCGAATCTGTCCATGTTTTCAACCGGTATCCGCGCCGTAACGGAGCGGTCTCTTTCGCCGACGATAAACCCTCTATTGGTTATTACTTGGGCAATAAGGGCCTTTTTGGTCTCATCCGTATTTTTTACGACCAAATCCTGCGTCAGCGAATAGGTCATCATCCTGCCGGCGTTCCACGTCTCTGCTTGCCCCCGGATTTGAGAGGGCGCGGAGGCAGACAGCGCCCGGGAACGATCCAACATCGGCTCCGAATGAGACGGGATATCGGGAGGAGCCTCAAAAGCGTAGTCGGCTTTCGTATTCGGCGCTTTGTTGGCGGCACAGGAAAACAGCGCCGTTGATAGTAAAACCATTAAAAAACACTTCATTTTGGCTGCCGGCCGCATAATATTTTCCCCTGAAAAAGCGTTATAGGCGTCATTTATATCAATATACAATAAAATTTCGCGGATTACAAGGATATTTCTGCGGATTTCTAATCTCCGAATTATCCGCAATTTATATGTAACATCCCCCGCGCGGGCAGGGTCTAATTTCTATAACAGATAGCCGGCTAACTTTTTGATGGAGGATGTATTATGACGAAAATATGCGCCATTTGCACAATTGCACTCGCCCTCGCGCTCTCCGCGCCGGTAAGCGGCCGCCACAGGCACCACGCCGCCCCATCCGGCGTAACCATCAGCATTATCGACGCAGCCTTCGCCTCCGCGTGGTTCACGCCGCCGTTTTTAGACTCCCGGCACACCTACACCATAATAGTGGATATCCACGGCAACGACCTCTACTATAACTGCAGCGGCGTGCATATTGGCAGCGTGAGGCGGGATATACATGGTAACATATTGTATTATAACGGGAACGGCATAATTATCGGCCGGGTGGCGATAGATATTTTCGGCAATATCGTGTACTACGACGGGATCGGCAGGTGCACCGGCACCGTGAGAAGGGATAACCGCGGATATATCTGGCGCTTCGACGGGAACGGCAGGAATATAGGCAGGGCGGAGAGCTATATGCGCAGCGGGCACGCCGGCAATGTCCGGTATCAGGATAATAACAGCAGAAACAGCGCCGCTTTCGGTTCGAGAAAAGATATCCACAAAAACGACGTAACCCACAGCAATAACAACAACATAAGCACAGTAAGCCAGAGGAAAGGCGCACAGGCCGCCAGCGTCCGGCAAAATGATAATAACCCTATAAATACAAATAACTTACGGAGAGAGTCCGGCAGAAACGGCCGGATCAGCGAGGCCAACGAAACGAGAGATATTAACACTATCCACAGCAGGCCCCATGAGGCCAGCGGGTTCAGGGACGTCAGGGATAACGGGAAAATTCGCGGGAACCGCGGGGGGACAATGGACACCCGCGGCAATAACGGCAGGGGGCAGGAAGCCCGTAATAATAGCGTGGTTTACGAGGCCGGAAATGCAAAAGAGGTCCGCAGCGGCAACCATCGCGGGGAGAGCGATACAAGGGAATCCCGCAGAAACAGCAGGTCTTATGAGGATAATACCCGCAGTTCCGGCAATGGGAGGGCGCATGAGATTAGCGGCGGACCGAAAGGGTTCCACAGCAACAACGGTAACGACAGGCCTCGCGATGACGGCCGGCGGCACGACCGGCCAAGGTCAAGATAGCGCCGGTTACTACTTGCCTATGCAGAACTTTTCGAAGATCCCGTCAAGGATTTCGTCCCCGGCAACGCAGCCCAAAAACTCATCAAGGCGGCCCAGCGCCGCCTTCAAATAATGGGCCGACACCTCCTCACGGTCAAAGTTATTAACACAGTCCCGCAGGTCGGTTATCATTGAGGCTACGATATCGCTATGCCTTTGGTTTACAATGATTTCGGGGACGGGAATCTCCCCCGTTACGGTGTGGATAACTGCGCTGATAACATCGAATAGGTTATCCACATTGATTTTTTCCGTCAGGCTTGCTTCTACGCATTTAATGGAGTTATCCTTGCAAAACTGTATTTTTTCCGGTGACGATGTGACGTCTATCTTGTTGATTATCAGGAGGATATTGTTGTTTACCCGGCATTGCGGGCGATTTGGGGCGGCCGCCCCGGCAGCGATAAGTGGGGCCGCGATATTATCCACATTGATGTTATCCACATTGGGATTGTTCGTATCGATGTTATCAACATTAGCATGATTGTACCTGTTGGAGTTATCCACACTGTTGATAACTTCAAGTATGCTTTGACGCTCCTCATCCCCCAGAGGCTCCGCCGCCGATGTAACCCAAATGACTATGTGGGCGCCCCTCACCGCCGACATTGTCCTCTCAATCCCCTGCTTTTCAACAATATCCGACGTCCGGCGGATTCCCGCGCTGTCGAACAGTTTGACCGAAACGCCCTCAAAAGTTATCCGCTCCGAGACAATATCCCTCGTAGTGCCCGGCGTATCGTGGACTATCGAGCGGTCGTATCCGAGTATCTCGTTGAAAAGGCTGGATTTGCCGGCGTTGGCCGGGCCGGCGAGGGCAATGTTTATGCCTTCGTCAAACGCCTTGACCCTCTCCCCGCGGCGCAGCTCCTCCTCCAATTCCGCGATGATTGTGGATAACTCCACCCTGTTTGCGGATATCTGACCCAGCGTTGATTCCGCCACATCGTCATCCCCGCCGAACTCTATCCGGCTCTCGACGTCGGATAATATGTTAATAACTCTGCGCTTCAGGATTTCCAAAGACTCTAACTGCTTGCCCTGATACGCCAGCTGTGCGGACTGCAGGCGCATCCCGGTCTGGCTCTCTATCAGCCCGGCAATGCTCTCCGCCTTGAGCAGGCAGATTTTTCCATTAACGAAAGCCCGGCGCGAAAACTCACCCCGTGCGGCGGGGCGGGCGCCGTTTTTGAACAGCCGGTCCAGAATCCGGCCGGTGATGGCCGTCCCGCCGTGGCAAAAAATCTCGACCATCTCCTCACCGGTGAACGAGCGCGGGGCGTCGTATTTTATGGCGGTTACCTCATCGATGATATTCGGGGGAATGTTGGACGGCGGGCGGCCGGGAACATTCACCCCCGCAAAATTTGTAATGTTAATATCTTCCGTGGGCGGGCTACCGCTGGGCGGCCCCGCAATGATCTCAGGCGAATTGTTGATAACCGGCGGTGACTGGCGTGCGGAGGGCAGTTTTGGGCAATTTTGGACAAAATGGCCATTATTGCCCGGATTTTGGCGATTTCGGCCGATTTTTCCATCGTCTCCAATTTCGCCGTAACTGCTGTAATTACAATCACTTAATACAGTATAGAGTCCGATTCTACGCGCTAATTCTTTTTTGAACCGCCTACCCTCCAGGATAATTGCTGAAAAAACGCTCTGGGAGCCCTCTCCGGTGAGGCGGATTACCGCCAAAGCTCCCCGGCCCGGAGGGGTTGAGAGCGCCGCTATCGGATGAGTGGAAGTGTCCATATGTGATTACTTCTTCCGCTTACCGCCTTTGTTCTTCATGGGCGCTTTGTGGCGCCTGGCGGTTGCGGCGCCGGATGAGTGTGTTGACGCCGCCGCAGCCGCGCCTCCGCCGACCGTCGCCACCGTCCCGTCCGGCCTCGTAATTTTCGGCGGCAGCCACTTCTGCTGCGCGAGGCTCAGCGCGCTCGACATCGTCCAGTAAAAGACCACGCCCGCAGGGAAGCTGTTAAACATAACAAGCATTATTGGCGGCATTATATAGACTATAGCTTTTTGGTTCGGGTCCTGTATCACGGCCTTCTGCTGGAAGAACGTGAGCGCCGCCATGATTATGGGCATCAGCGCGACATTGTTGCCGTAGAGGGGCAGCGAGAACGGGAGGTAAAAGAGCGCCTCCGGTTTGGAGAGGTCGCCGACCCACGGGAGCAAAAATGACGTCGCGCCCACCATCTCAATCGCCTTCCTGAGCACAATAAAGAGCGCGATAAAAATCGGCATCTGCAAAAACATCGGCAGGCAGCCGGGGTTGAACGGGTTGACGCCCTCCGACTTGTAAAGCGCCATCATCTCCTCGTTCATCTTCTGCGGGCTGCTCTTGTACTTCTCGCGCAGCTTCATGAGCTTGGGCTGCAGGTCTTTCATGCGCAGCATCGATTTCGCGCTGCTCTGCGTCATCGGGAACGTTATCAGCTTGCACAGAAGCGTAAGCAGAAAAATCGCAACGCCGTAATCGCTTACGAGGCTGTAGAAAAATAGGAGCGTCCACAAAACGATCTCGGCCAGGGGCGGAAACCAGGAATCGGCCCAAAAAATGTGGCGCGCCCAGCTTAACACGGGGAAAAGCGATTTCTCAAATTTTAACTTGTGCTGCGCCAGTTCCCTTATGCCGTTGGGGCCGGCGTATATCCAGTCGTTGACCTCGTTAGCTGCGGCCTGAGCCTGATAATATATTGAGTAGTCTATCACCTGCTCCTTGGCAGACTGACTGCGCCCAACGTTGCGCCCCTCAATCCTTAAATCCGCGTCCGACAATTCCTGCGCAACGAGCGCGATAAAGAAGTTCTTCGAACTCATGCCGACCCAGCGGAACATGCCGGACGGCTCCTCCGCGCCCTTTTTCGTCATCTCCAAATGCAGCGCGGTCTTGCCGTCGGAGTAGTGCGCCCGGCGGCGGTCCATCATCTGGCCAAACGGCAAATCCTCCCCAACGTTCGGCTCCTCAATGCCGCCGGTCCAGCCCGTGGTAATCTTGCGCCCAATAATATTTTTGCCGCGTACTGTGTAGCCGATCCTGTAAGTATCATCAACAAACGTGAAAACTTTCTGTATGGCCTGGCCGTCCGACGATACCGCCTCAAGCACAAGCTCATAGCCGTCATCGCCGACCGTAACTATTTTGCGGGAAAGACTGCGTGCATCCGCAATACCGCTGTTATCCGCCCCGTCAACACTGTCTGTCGCAACATCACCATTGGTATTGACAGCGGCAACATTACTGCCTATATCGCTAACCACATTAAAGAATGTCTCATCAAAAGACTCATCATTAATTTTAAGCTGCGCCCCGCCAACGCTCCCCTGTGGGACCATATCTATCAATTCGCCCTTGCGCGGGCCGGCGGCGTAGGAGTAATCCTTTATAATAAGCGACACGATGCGCGCGCCCTTAGTGCTGACCGCAGCAATGATCCTGTTTGTCTCTACGAAAACGGTATCCTCAACAACCCGCGAAGCCTGCGCGGAAGTGTCAACAATACTGTCCGGCCCAGATGCGGCGGATAAGCTGTCCCCACCCGCAGCCGACAACGCTTGCCCACCCGGGGCAGCGCTTTTCGCCTCTCCCCCGGCCTGCGGCTGGCCCGATTCGGACGGCGCCGGCGCGGGGCGCTGCGGCTGGTTGTATGTAGGCACCGGCTTCTTGAGGATAGTCCCGTACCAGAAGTCATTCCACATCGACGAGCTGAAAAAAATCACCACGACGACCATCAACGCAAAAGCGAGCAACGTATTCTTGTTCACCTGGAAATACCTTTCATAATTTCTGAACCTTTATAACAGGATCGTAACCGCCCTTAGAGAACGGGTTACATCTCAGAACCCTCCACACAATCTTTATTACCGCGATATGCGGCGGCAGCATCCTCACGGCATCCCCGGCGTAGCGCGCGCAGGAAGGCTCGAATCTGCACGCCGCCCCGTGCATCAGAAAGAGCGTCTTAAAGCTCTGGATCAGCGCGTAAACCGAAGAGCCTATGCAGTCCCTGAGCGGGCTGATGCCGCTCACCCCTGAGGCGCAGCCGCGTACTCTTTTTTTACGGTTTCCTGCCATTTATTGAAATAGCCCCCCTGCTCGTTACCGTCCCAAAAAAGGCCTGTCCTGCTCCGGGGTTTGATAAGGATGTCTAAAAAAGGCGGGTTGTTCTCGATATTGCAGCGGTACGCCTCCCTGAGCACCCTCTTTACCCTGTTGCGCTCGACCGCGTTTCCGATCCTTTTGGACACAATTACGCCAAATCTGTTGTGCCCAAGCCCATTTTGCCCGTAAATAAGGACAAAAGCCGGACACTCCCACCGCCGCCCCTCTCGGAACAACCGGGATATCTCGCCCCTCTTCTTAATCTTATGAACCCTGCCGAACCGCAAAACCGCAGCCACGCGGAATTACAGGAAATCCGACACGGTCAGGCGCTTGCGCCCCTTCGCCCGCCGGGAACTAAGCACCTTGCGGCCGTTGGCGGTAGACATCCGGGCCCGAAACCCATGCTTGTTAGCCCTCTTGCGATTGGAAGGCTGAAACGTACGCTTCATGATACAACTCCTTAATGTACATTTTTTCCAAAATACCCTATAACGTAGAGAATATACATTATTGTATTGATGAAAATCAATAAAAAAGAAAAAAATATTGCGGACAGGTAGCCGCAGGGGGGTACAGATTGACTTTATAGTGATAACTTCATATATTTTTGATATCTAAGTATCACATCAGGGAATACCAACTGATCCGATACCTGCCGGCACCACCTGCTTCATCATTCCCTTGTAACAACAAATTTAACATCAGCTCCTTCTGCCTTTATTTTGTCAGCAATAATTGGAATGTACCACTTCTTAGCCACTTGTGCTATAAATTCAATCAAATTAATTTCCATTACATAATATCCTGCAGAAAACTGTTGCAGGCTTGTATTAGCAGGTATAACATGGTGCCCTTCTGCTCCGTGCGCCAAACACCATTTTTTAACTTGTTTATTATCAAGACATTATCTTCAAAATAATATATATAAATCAAATTAAAATTAGCCAAAATAAACACACATACTAATATCATATAAATAAAATATGATATATTTTAAAAAACTCCTACCCTTTAATTGTATTATCCAATACGCCGAAATATCAATATATTTCATAAATTTTTTGTTAAAACGCCATTTTTACTGTTTTATGAGCATATTTTCGGCATTCAGCTTCAATTTAAGTTTTTATGTAAGTTATTGTTGATTTTTTTTAAAGCATAATCTATATTCTTATAACTATGCAAACCGACAGGCCGCATTCACGGCTGAACAAGTCCTATACCTTCGAAAAGTTCATAGTGGGCCCGAACAGCAAGTTCGCCCACGGCGCCGCCATGGCCGTAGCCGAGTCTCCGGGGCGGACGCGGTTCAATCCGCTGTTGGTATACGGCGGGGTTGGGTTGGGGAAAACGCACCTTATCCAGTCCATAGGCAACTATGTGATGGAAACAATCGAGGGGAGTATAGTCACTTATATGTCTTCCGACGAATTCCACGTAAATTACATAGAATCCCTCAAAACGAACACAGTTCAGAGCTTTACAACTCAAATTCGGGCAAGCGACGTATTGCTTATAGACGATGTTCAGTCCTTTGCCGGCCATGAGGGGACACAGGAGGTCTTTTTCCATATATTTAATACGCTCTACCAGAACGGCAAGCAGATAGTCCTTGCTTCCGACCGTCCCCCCGTAGACCTGAAGGGGCTTGAGGAGCGGCTGATTTCGCGGTTTCAGAGCGGATTATCTGTGGATATCCAGCCGCCCGACCTCGAAACGCGCGTAGCCATCCTAAACAAGAAGGCGGAGGACGAAAACCTGAGCCTTTCGTCGGAAATATTGAATTACATCGCCGAAAACGTATCGGCCAACATACGGGAGATTGAGGGGGCGGTAATAAAGCTGCTCTCCCACGCCTCGGTTAATCACAGCGATATTACGCTGGATCTGGCAAAAACCGTGCTTAAGGACAATATAAAGACCGAAAAAACAAGGATTTCCATAGACCATATAATAGAGAAGACGGCCGCGTACTATAATATACCGGTCAATAATATACTCGAAAAGAACAAGCGCAAGGAGGTGGCGTTCTGCCGGCAGGTAGCCATGTACATATCCAAGCAGATGACTAACCACACCCTGAAGTCTATAGGCATGTACTTTAACGGCCGGGATCACAGCACGGTTCTGCACGCCGTACAGCTCATAGAGAACCTGATAAAGAAGGACGGAACCGCGGCACGGAATATTGAGCATATTATTTCTTCATTAAAATAGTGGCGCAGGGCGGTGGAATATATTATTTTATAGTATCCACAATATTTGAACAAACGGCTGTTAAAATATTGTAGGTTATGTGTTGATAAGCATTAAATTTGAGTTATTAACATAATTACAATCATCGGCAAAAAAACATGTGACAGTTTATAGACAGTGTTAAGTTGATGATTTTAAATAAGATACTGAGTTATAGACGCTTATCAACACCCTTATTATTACTATTAGTTATTTAAATAACTTAATTATAAAAAGATGTTGGTATATGTAGTGAAAAATTGAAAAAACAGGGGTGTAAACATCTTAACTTATTGATTAACAAACAGTTACAATATAAACTATTGATGGGATGGTGAAATATGTCGGTATTAATTCAAAAGAAGGATTTGTGTGAGGCGATGCAGAAGGCCATTCCGGTCGTCCCTAACAAAACCGCGCTGCTCATACTCTCCAACTTCAAGCTGTCTTACTCCGATTCCGAGCTGGAGATAATGGCTACAGACGCCGACCACTCTTTGCGGGTGACGGCGCCGGCTTCGGGTGACGGTAATCTGGAGATAACGGTAAACGCCCGAAAGATCCTCGATCAGGTAAAGGAGCTGCCGGAGGGTGAGCTTAAGCTCTATTTGGACGGGCTTGTGCTTATTATGGAGACCGAGAGGGGTCTTTATAAGATAGCCGGAGCGGCGCCGGACGATTTTCCAGGAATTCCGACCGTTGAAAACGGCGTGGAGCTGGATATGGGTATTTTCGCCCTGCGGGACATGATACAGAAAAGCGCGTTTGCCGTGGCCAAAGACGAAACCCGCATTTTCCTGTCGGGGGTTTTGTGGGAACTGTCGTCTGATAAGGCCGGCATGGTGGCTACCGACGGACACAGGCTTGGGTACTCGTTTATAGGCATGAACCTTCCCGTAAATGACACAATAAGCAAAATCGTTTCCCACAAAAGTGTGCAAATGCTTCTGAGGATCACCGATGCCAAGAGTCAGGATGAGCAGTTGAAGGTGGTTATAGGCGACAAGTACGTATCGTTTTCCACGCAGGCGTTTACGATGGTGTCGAGGCTTGTAGAGGGGCAGTACCCGGACTACAACAAGGTTATCCCGAAAAACAACCCCAAAATAGTCATAGCTGACCGTGTAGCGCTGCTTGACGTCGTCCGCAGGGTTGCCGTTTTGGCGAGCCAGAAGAGCCACCTTATCCATCTCCGTTTCAAGGAGGGGGCTATGGAGGCCACGGTGATGAACAGGGAGATCGGCGGTGAGGCGCGGGAAGTCATAGACGTCCAGTATACCGGCGAAGAGCACCTGATGGGCATAAATGGCCAGTTCCTTAGCGAGGTTCTTGGCATTGTGGGTACCAAAAACGTCCGTTTGGAGATGAATACGCAAATAAGCGCCTGTCTGATTTTTCCGGAGTACAACGACGAAAAAGATAAAATAAGCGACGATCTGTTTTTGCTGATGCCGCTTCGAATAATGGACGACATATAATAATGTGGGGGGCCGGGAAGTGATAAAATTACCGTTAGCCGGTCCCTTTTTTGCTGTTGTACTGGTGGTATTATCAACGGCTGCGGCTGTGTTTGCCCGCCCGTTTGCCCGGCAGTACAACCGGCTTGGCGCGCCTTTTGCCGTTTTTTACGACCCGTCGCTGCTCGGCAGCAACCCAGGCTATACGCTTGGGTTCGACATGAGGACGGACAGCGCCGGCTATGATGTCCGCGGGGCGCTTATCATACCTGTAAGCAGGGTTATGACGCGCGGGGAGTTTCTCCGTGAAAATACCGGCACAAACAGGCATTTCAGGTACGCCAACCAGTCTTACCGGTCGAGTAAAAGCGCGGTTTCGGTGGGCGGCATATATTCGGGGCCGGACAATTATCAGATAAGCGCCGGCCTTGTAGCGCCGGTTTACTTAGTTCAGTCGGGAGTGTCGTTTGACGTCAATTACAGGGGAAACGAGCCTGTAGGCGGCGTAAACGCGGCGTTCAGTATGGATATGCCCGGAATTATGAGAAACCGGATGCTGTACCTCGGTTTTAATAATCTGGTGGTAAGCGACCGGGACGGCGCTAACGATCTGAATATCGCGGTGGGCACCGCCGGGATGTTGATGTCGGAGCCCTGGACGGTTTTTACGCCGTACGACCTCTCCCTTGTCAGTTACATAAAAGGCGGTATCGTACGTCTTGTGGAGGGAACGGCGTGCATAAACCTTGATTTGACCATGCTGCGCACCTCCGGGGACAACTTCGGCCAGCTGCCGGCCGGCGCGGTGGGGTACACCATGTCCCGGAAGAGGGGCGGGGAGACGAGCCACCGGTTTTTCGTAAATTTTGGTATTACGTTCGTTAACAGAGCCTCCTCAGCCGCAGTTTTGGGCGGTTACGGGTGGAGTAAGGGGCTTGACGACAAGAACGCGGCTATTTTCTACAGCTCGTTTGGGCGCAGCGAAGCTGTGCTGGCGGAGAGCGATATGCAGGCGGAGCTCTCTTGCCGCGACGCCGGCGGCGGGAAATATCTCTTTTCGCTCGGTTCGGCCGGCCCGCACGTCAAATCGTGGGTTTTGCGCATTGAAGACCCGCGCGGCGGCAGCGTAACGACGTTTTCGGGAGGCAATGTGCTGCCGTCGTCCGTCCTCTGGGACGGTCTGAGGGGGGACGGCTCGGCGGTCTCGGAGGAGGCCGTTTTCGCCAGGCTGGTGCTGGTCGGCGACACAAAGGTCGTGGAGAGTAAGACCGTCGAAATTCCACTGAAACGGTAAACAATAAAACAGCTTTATTATGCGTAATTAAAATAATTAACAAAACATTTGGATTTTTAATCACCCATAAGGTATATTTGGTAGCCTATGAGCAAACCTAACATTCCTATCGTCGAAGAGGGCAGTCTCGCCTTATATCTCAAGGAGATAGGCAAGCTCCAACCGTTAACGTCGGAGCGCGAGGCAGAACTCGCAACGAAGATAAAAAACGATGACCGCGAGGCGCTCGACACCCTCGTTAAGGCGAACCTGCGCTTCGTAGTGAGCGTTGCGCGCAACTATCAGAACCAGGGCCTCTCGCTCTGCGACCTGATAAACGAGGGCAATATGGGGCTTGTGAAGGCCGCCAGGCGCTTCGACGAGAAGAAGAACTTCCGCTTCATCTCCTACGCCGTCTGGTGGGTGCGCCAAGCCATTTTGCAGGCGCTGGCCGAGCAGTCGCGCATTATGCGCCTCCCGCTCAACCGCGCCGGGGCCATCCACAAGATCAGCAAGACGCAGATAGAGCTTGAGCAGCGCTTCAACCGCCCGCCCGACACGGCCGAGATCGCCCGCGAGCTCTCCATGTCCGAGTCCGCGGTCCAGGAGACCATATCCATCTCCAACAACCACGTCTCGCTCGACGCGCCCATTAAGGACAACAACGGCTCCACGCTGATAGACCTTATAATAAGCACTCAGGACGGCGGCGGCCCCGACGAGAACATCCGCGCCATGTCCATGCACGAGGAGATCCGCCAGATGCTCGACGCCCTTACCGAGCGCGAGCGCGAGATCATAAAGCTCTATTTCGGCATAGACCACGAAAACGCCTACACATTAGACGAGATCGGGCGGAAGTTCAAAATCACCCGCGAGCGGGTAAGGCAGATAAAGTCAAAGGCGATAAACCGCCTTAAAAGCGCGCAGGGCGTAAAACCCACGCCCCGGCGGGTAAGGTCGATTAATAAAGGGTTGCAGCAGGAGCACTAACCTTCTGATTTTAAAGGGATTGATGTAATGAAAACCAACAAACTTCCGACGGCGCTTTGCCTGGCTTTGGCGATAGGGGCCTGCGCCCCCAAGCCACTCCTTTTTGACATGAACAGCGCCCCGGACAACGAGCGCTGCAACTACATGAGGGAGGTCTGCAAGGAGGCCCGTAAGTTCCAGTCCCAATACGAGTCCATGACGCGCGAGGAGAAGGAAGACGCGAGAGCGGTCATGAACGCATACACTCAGCAATGCGAGGATGCCCAGCAGATGTGCCGCCAGACGGTAGAATAATGGCCTGGCGCCGCTCCATAACGGTATGATAATGCTATGAAAACTGCAAATACGATAAAAACGCTACTTACTGCGGCCATATGCGCCGTATTTGTGGCTTCCTGCGTCCCTGCCAAGAGCCGCCCCGGCAAAACCGTCTCCCCGGGGGACGAAAAGGCGGTACCCCGGAAAGAGGCCGCCCCGGATCAGGTAGCCGCGGTAACGCGCCCGGCGGCCCCCGCAGACAGGGGCATAGACGAGGAGATGTCTTTCGCCGACAGCCTCAGGCGGGTAGAGTTCGAGCAGATTGAGGTAGATGAGCACCTCAGGAAGCCCGATATCCCCATAGAGCCCCCCGTAATGAAGCCGGTAGCCGGCGGGAAAGCGCGGATATACCTGCAGCGCGCCTTTATGGACGACGCGGTAGCCGGCCTGCTCCGCCTGAACCCGTTTGACGCCGGCGGGCACGGCAAGCGCGTCTTTATGGTAACCGATTCAACGCACAGGCGGTTAGAATTCACGCTTACAGGCGAAATACGGCGCGCCAACGGCAGAAAAGCCACCGCCCTCGACTTCATAGAAATATGGTCGCGCTTCATAACAAGCCGCCCGGCGCAGGGGCTTGCCATGTTCCGCAACGTGCAGGGCGCCGAAGAGTTTGTAAACGGCAAAAATCCGCTCGTAAACGGCTTCAGCGCCGCTGACGAAAACACCATACGCATACGCCTGGGCAAGGCCGACCCGCTCGCTTTCCACCGGATGAACACCCCAAAACTGATAGGCGGGCCGTTTATGCTGGGGCCATACTACGCCGGAGGCACTAAAGACGACGAAGCAAGGCTCCTGCCCAACGCCAACACCCTGTCGGACGCGGCGCTGCTCGCGGAATGCATAGTGCAAATGGGCGGCGACCCCAACGCGATGGCCTCGTTCGCGCAGGGAAAATACTCGGCGATGACGCTCTACAAATCGTCTGACCTTGCCGTGGCAAGAACAGAACTGCGGGATAAGGCCACGCTTCACAAACTGCCGTCCGACAGATACTTCCTCGCATGCAAACCGTCCACCGACGAAAGGGNGCGCAGTTTCGTGCGCAGTACGGTAGACGGCGCCGAAATGCTGAAAAACGTCATAGGGGCCGAGGGCAAAGCTATAAACAGCGTATCAACGAACCTCGACACGCCGGTAACCCCGGAAGATGTTCACACGCCGCAGCTCGCAAAGCCGTTCAAAATAATCTACCGCGAAGATGACCCCATATCCAAAGCCGCAGCGGAAAAAACAGCTGCCGGCCTCAGCGCCGCAGGTATGGCGGCCGAAGCTGCCGGCAACAGCGCCGAAAACTACGAAAAAGCGCTTGTAAGAGGACTGTACGACTGCGCGGTAGGCTGGGTGCCGGAAGATATCCTCGAAAACCTGACGGAGCAGCTGCACTTGGCGTCCATGTGGTTCGCCGACGATACGGACGCGCTCGCCCGCCTGGGAGATTTCAGAGAAATACCCCTCTTTTCCGTAAATAACTACCTGCTGCTGAGAGAAGACATGAAACTCTACGGAGACAGGTTGAGCGGAATGTGGGTTGACGCCGCCGCCGAAACACGGGAGGAACGCTAATAAATAAAATTTTTTTAATAACCCCCTTGACATTTAAACCAAATTGTATTAAATTTAATATAGAGGCACCTTGAAAGCAGTATTTTCAAACGTTGCCGCAACATGAGGAACTCCCCCCGTACCTCATAAAACCGTACGACCTGTTTAACCGGAAGACCTCCCCCCGATCTCCGTAGGCCATACGGCATATTTACCGTAAATGAATTAAATTTGGCTGGAGCCCCCCCCCCCCCCCCCCCCC
>WQTH01000025.1 GCA_009786415.1 Chitinispirillia bacterium
GGTCATCATCCACCGCGCCGCTACGTTGATATGTATGCTCTTTGGCAAGTTGGTCGAGAATGACTTCGGTGCGGTCAACGGCAAGATATCTATCGCTCCCGTTGATAACCCTCGCGAGTTCACCGCCCATTATGTTATGCACTCCTTGTGCGCCAGTTGGTTCATCCCCGGCCATATAGATAGCCACTGCCTGCTTGCCCTGTTCAGCGGCGATATCAGATGGTGTTGGCCCCGATATGGTTGTTGGTTCGGGGGTGGTTCGTTTTCTGCCGTCGTCCATTACATCTTCAATTGTTCGAGTGGCTGGCGTCGTTTCGGGTATAACGACTGGAGGCGGTTCCGGTTTAGGCTCCGGCTTAACTTCGATTTGGCGCGTTTCAACAAGCATTATCTCCACACGCCTGTCCCGCGTACATCCCTGCGCTTTAGCATCGGCGGGGGGATTGACTACGGTGGTGATGTTTGCCGTGGGCACTCCGTTTGACCGCAGGTAATTCACCATAGCCTCAACGCGCCGGATGGAGAACTGCATGGAGCGGTTTTGAGCTCCATCATCGGGGCAAGTATGCCCGTGTACCTCGTATCGGTGCTGTTGGTTACGCTTGACCATGGCGGCTACGCTGTCAAGCGCGGTTGAAGATTGCGGTGTGAGCTTCGTGCCGTCGGGTTCGAAGTTGACCGCCACTAATTCCGAACGAAATTCAGCCGTGGTGTAGACGGGTTTGGAATCCTGCACATCTTGGGCAAATGTCGCGGCGGTACAGAATGTGCAGACAAGCATGGCTGAAAACAGCGTTTTAAGCTTATTCATTTATAAGTTCCTGTCTTTGAAGAAATGAAGCAATAGGAGGCCAATAGAGGCCGTTTATGGGCAGGGGGATATAAAAAGGGCATCTTATTGCGCAACGTGTATCTATGAGCCTTGTAGGGGCCTTTAAACAAAAAACGGGAGGTATTTATATCATTGATGGATGTATTTGTCAAGTAGCGCGCAAGCGCGACACGACCCGGCATAGTCACCCCGGCGGCGTGCACAAATAAAAGCGTTACTGTCAACACAATCAACACCATCATATAAATTCCCCAAAGCTACCTGTCAACATCAACACGCGTCTCAACACCTATATCATATATATATGATATCTAAGCACCGCTTCTACGCAATAGAAATCGTTAATTTACGCCCGCTATCACCTGTTGTTTGGATCAAGTGTAAGGGGGATATGCTCCCCCTTGCTCCTTTGATATTCCTACTCAATAAACTCAATAGCCGCCTTGTCTTTCACTTTCCNCCCTCCGTCGGCCTGTTTGTCCGCGGAGCCCATTTTGGTTGTTTTTATGGATTTGGTGCTGGCCGGGGCGAACTGTGCCGCGTCGCATACAACCATCATCCAGCCGCGCCTCAGCCCGGCGAGCGCCTGGCGGCATGCCGATACGTCGTCGCAGATGGAGAAGAGGGCGGTTTTGCCGTCTCCCGATTCCGCGAATTTGAAGATTGAGGAGTCTTCCTTGTATTCCGGCTGTTCGTTGGCTGCGGCCCATACGCCGTTGAGGTCGGGGGCGGTGAGGAAGAATACCCTTCCTGTCCCTGTCGCCGGCGGCATCTCCACCGCTACGGGGGCTGCCATGCCTCCTGCCGCCGTGCCGCCCTCCTCCATGAACTCGATCGCGGCCTTGTCTTTCAGCTTCCAGACGATTTTGACGCCGTCTTCCGTTTGCAGGTCTACCGCCCCCTGCCTGGTGGTGCTGATGGTTTTGGTGCTGGCCGGGGCGAACATTGCCGCCTCGCATACGACCATCATCCATCCGCGCCGCAGGCCGGTGAGCGCTTGCCGGCAGGCCGCTACGTCGTCGCAAACTGCGAAAGAGGCGGATTTGCCGTTGTCGGCTACGGTAAATTTGAAGATTGAGACCTCTTCCTTGTACTCCGGCAATGCGTCGCCTACGGCCCAGGTGCCGTTAAGTTCGGGGGCTGGCATATAAAATACCTTAGACATAATCAAAGCTCCTTTAATATTGGTAAATCGCAACTATATAATGATAATATATTATATGCACAGCCGTAGTAGGAATAAATTATTTTTATTGTTTCTTAAACGAAGCGCGCCGCCCATGAGATACCCAAAGACCCGCCTGAGCCTGCTGATGTTCATCCAGTTCTTCATCTGGGGGGCTACGGGGCCTGTTTTGAGCCTTTATTTGCGCGAATGCCTCCATTTTTCGGGGGCGCAGGTGGGGCTTGTGCTGGGGCTTGCCGCCGTCAGTTCCATCGTTTCCCCCGTAATAATGACGTTTTTGGCCGACCGGGTGATCAGTTCCGAGCGGCTTTTGTGCCTGCTTAACGTCGTAGGCGGGGNGTTTATGTACCTTTTTTCGCTCCAGACGGAGTTTTACCCCGCGCTTTTAATGTATGTGCTGAACAATATCGCCATGAACCCCACCGTTCCCCTCATAAACGCGATTTCGTTCCACCATTCGCCGGGGGAGCGGGAGAAGTTCGGCAATATCCGGGTCTGGGGGACGTTCGGGTGGATCGCGGTGGCGTGGTTTTTCAGCTTTATAATATTGAAGGATGGGGGGGGCGCGGCGCGGGGGGCGGGGGAGAGCCCGCTGCCGATTCTGCTGCGGATCGCGTCGGTTACGGCGTTTGTCATGGCTGCGTACAGCCTTACTATACCCAAGGGCTCCGGCCGCCGGCCGCCGGACAGCAAACGCGAGTTCTTTCCGGTCGACGCGTTCAGGGTGATCCTTAAGCCGCAGGTTTTGGCGCTCGCGTTTGTGGGCGCGGCGGGGACTTTTATCGACCGTTTCTATAATGTAGGCGCGTCCCTGTACCTCAAGCAGATCGGTTTTGCCGAGGGCGACATCCTGCCGGCTATGAGCTTGGGGCAGGTTCCGGAGATCTTCGCCATGGGGGCGCTGGCGCTGTTGCTGCGCCGGTTCGGGGCGCGGGTTGTGCTGCTTTCGGGGATTTGTCTGGGGATTTTCCGCTTCGCCGTGTTTGCGTTTGGGACGGAAACGTGGCTTATTTACACGGCCCTGAGTGTGCATGGCCTGGTGTACACATTTATAATGATTACCATCGTAATCTGCCTTGACCGGCACTGCGGGGCTGCCGACCGCACCGGCGCGCACCAACTCTTCGCGGTGGTTACAGCCGGATTCGGAGGCTTTTTCGGAAATTACGCGGCGGGGCTGGTTATTGACTTTTTTGCTGATTCTGCGGGGGTTGTGGAGTATTCGGCCTACTGGACGGTGCCCCTCGTTGTGTCGGTCATTATTTTTGTAACAATATTATTTGTAAAGCCGTCAAACCATAATGTATAATCTATATGGTATAACGGGTATTTAAAAATTGATTTTTGGGAAAAAAAGCAGTAACAACCATAAACATTTATCTTACAATGAGGAGGATTGCAGATGAGCAAGTCTGTGATGCTTAAAGCGCTGGTTTTTTCGGCGTTCTGTGTTTCGGCGGCGTTCGCGCAGGCCGTTGGGGTTTCCGGCGGCGGTTCGTCGCAGAGGTCGTCCGGCGGCGGCAATGCTGTGGCCGCGTACGTATTCGGCGAAGACAACTCGGCCAACGCCGAGGAGCTGGCCGAGGCTGTGGTTAACAATCTGGTTGCCGGCGGCAGGTACTCGCAGCCCCGCCGCGGCGCGCGTGAGTTCTTCAGGGCGGCCGACAGGGCGCAGGCCCGCAGCCGCAACAATCTCCTCTCCGACAGGGATTTTTGCCGTATCGGCGGTGACGAGGGCGTCCAGTTTCTGGTCGTTATCGACATTGCGAAGGCCGGCCGCGGCAACAGCGTCTGGGCCCGCATCCTCGACCTCAACAACTGCGCGGTCATAGGCAATGCCGAGTACACCGGGCTCATCCGCAACACCGCCGAGATCAGGACTGCGGCGAACAACCTCTCTGCCGAGCTACAGAACAGGCGCATGAACAAGAGGTCCGTTACGATTAATGTCGGCGGCGGCGGCGCCAGCGTAGCTGTTTCAGGCCCCTCTTCCGCTCCGCCTCCCCCTCCTCCGCCCCCTCCTCCCCCGCCGCGCGGCAACCAGATAGCCGGTTACGTGTTCGGGATGGAAAACGCGAAGCTGGGCGAAGACCTGGCCGAGGCTATTGTAAACGGCCTGACCAGCTCCAGGAACTACTCGGCCCCCCGCCGCGGCGCGCGCCAGTTCTTCAGGGAAGTTGAGAAGGAAGAGACTCGGCTCGGCCGCCGCGGAAAGCTGCTCGACGACAGGAGCTTCTGCAAGATCGGCACCGACTACGAAATCGAGTATCTGGTCATCATCGACATCGAGAAGGCCGGCCGCGGCAACAGCATCTGGGCCCGCATACTCGACCTTGAAACCTGCAATGTAATAGCTACCGGCGAGAGCACCGCTCTGGTCCGCAACGATCAGGAAGTCACGACTGTGGCCAACGAGATCGTAAGGGAGCTTCAGGGCAGGAAGATTGGTACAAGAGGTCGCCGGTAACAGCGGACGGTTGAGCATTATTAGCCATAATATAGCAGGCAGGGATGGCGTAATAGCCGTCCCGCTTATGGCGTGAGGAGTTTTAAATAGCAGTGGCGGCCCTCGCGGCAGCCGAAAATCTGATGTGATAACAACAATTATGATGTATAACTTTAAATCAAGGAGTGTTGCTGTGCTTAAGTTCAAGAAAGTTTTTCTGTTAGGGCTTTTGGTTGTTGCTGTGAGCTGTTTAACTATGTCCTGCGAATCGGATCCTGAAGACCCCAAAGGGTACTTGCTTAGTGTTACCGGGGCTTCGATTTCCGGTAAAAGCGGTACCAGCGCCATATTTAATGAGGGCGACAATGTTACCGTAACGGCGAATGTGCCGCACGGCAAGATATTCGATGATTGGACTGTTACCGGTTTGACGCTTCCTGCGGTTGATCGGACGAAACCTTCCATAACATTTGCAATGCCCGCCAATGATGTTACGGTAACGGCGAATTTTAATGATGCGGATGAAGAGTACACTGTAGAGATCATCGGCGGTACGATGACCTACTACGACGGTACGCCTGTAGTCGGTAACAAGGTCTATAAGGGCGACACGATTGTTATAACCGCGACGGTTCCCGAGGGCAAACTGTTTGACGGCTGGATCGCCGATGTTACGCTTTATGATGACGGTGTAACGCCCACGACATTTATAATGCCCGGCCGCGACGTTACGGTTGTCGCTACGTTTATTAACGAAGACGGCCACCCGGAAGGGTACACCGCCAAGATCGTTAACGGTGAGATATATTTCTATGATGAAGAGGAGGACGAAGTATACATAACCGAAGATGGCGGCATCGGTATCTTCTATCAGCATGATATTCTGATCACGGTATCCGCCGAGCCTCAGGAAAATCAGGTGTTCCTGCGTTGGGACGTTACGCCCGCTATTTACAATACCTACTTCTGGGTAGACGAAGAGACCGGCGAGGACGACAGGTACAACCCTGATGGCGCCGCTTTTTTCATGCCCGCTTCCAATGTTGTGATTACCGCAGTGTTCGGCCCCCCCCCTGTTGATGGCCAGGCCAGCGTCAGGTTTACCTGGGAGCAGGCCGAAAGCGGCAATATCACGCATATCTCCGCGAGCGAAAACGATATGCAGTGGTGGTATGATGAAGTATATATGGACGAAGGCAATGTAGACGAGGATTTCACGGATGTTCCTTTGCATCAGGGAAGCGCCATGCTGCCGGACGGCCTCCTTACCCCCCAGAACGCCGAAAATAATCCTAACAAGAGCACGTATTTTGAAATAGACGCCGGTACCTACACCGCTGTATGCGGCGTTGAGGACGAGTTCGGTCTTGCCGAGATAGTTGCCAACTACACGATCACGATCAACGAGGCGACCGCCACAACCGACGGCGCCGACAAGTTCTTCGAAATCGCCTTTGACGTAGGTACGTTCTTGGCCGGTGAGGATGATCTGGGTTGGTTCGGCGATGAGTACGACAACCCGAATACCGATCCCAGGCTCCAGAAACTGATTCGTAAGGGCAAAGTCAAGGTCGTTACCAAGAAGTTCGAGAAAGCCGGTGCGACCATGGACGTGACGTTCTACGTCGTTCGCAGGGTTAAGGCTTAGTTTCGAGGCTTCAGGGATAAAACCTTGAGTAAATATGTACCGGAAGCCGTACCGCGACAGCGCGGNGCGGCTTTTTTAATTAATTTGCCTCCCGGTGTTGTAATCATATATATTTATAGATATATGACAATTTTTGTATAACTCTAATCAATAAGGGGAAGTATTATGTTTAAGAAGGTTGTTTCATCTTGCTTTGCGGCGGTTATGGCCGGAGTGTTTATGGTGTCTTGCGTTGGTTTAGACGGCAACGCATATGTGCGTTTTACCTGGGAAGCGGTGGAGAACAGCAATATCACGCATATATCGGCGAGCGTTGCGGATATGAATTGGTGGTATGATGAAATCTACGCCGACCTCGCCAACTCCGACGAGGATTTCACGGATATTCCCAGGTACAACGGAAATCCTGGGGTAAAGGGGAAGATTTTTAACTTCGGCAGCAGCTACCACCCCGGCAAGGGTACGTATTTTGAGACAGAGGCCGGGTGGTTCACCGCCGTGTGCGGCGTAGAAGACCAGTTCGGCCTCGCGGAGATCGTGGCGAACTACAGGATTACGATAAATGAGGGTGACTTTGATGGCGACGGCGCCGACAAGTGGTTCGAGATAGCTTTTGATGTCGCGGCGTTTTTGGACGGTGATGACGATTTAGGCTGGTTCGACTACGAGTACGACAGGTCAAATACGCCGCAGAAACTCGTAAAGATGAGGAAAGCCGGCACCACGCAGATCGTGAAGAAGGGTGGCACTGTAGACGTGGAGTACTACGTGATCCGCAGGCCTAAGAAGTAGATTGGCTTTAGCAGGGTGTTAGAGTACCGGAAAATGGGCGCGCACTTCGCAGGAATGTACGTTCCGTAAAAAATCGGCACCCCACTTTGGGGTGTCGTTTTTTTGTTTGCATTTCGCAGAACAATCTATTATATTGATATAAGGAATCCCGCATTGCGGTTTCGCGGGTAATAATATTAACGGAAAGGGGCGTTGTATGTTCAAGTTTATCAAGATTATTATGGTGATGGTGGTAATGGTTGTGGCCGGCGCTTTCCTCTACGATAAGTACTGTACAATGTGCTGCGACAGCGACGAGGATAAGTGCTGCTGAACCGTAATTTCCGGGGCGGCCGCATGGCGGCCCCTTATCTCCCTCCGGCCTGTTGCCGGTTGACGGCTCTGCGGTTTAATATCTGCGCCCTTATTGCTGCCTTGGCCCTTGTATTGGCGCTGCCCCGCGCGCCCGCCGCCCAGTGGCGTACCGATAATTTGGCCCCGGTCGTAAAGCCGGAGATCATTCGCATCATCAAACACGACCCGGCCGCGTTTACCCAGGGGCTGATACTCGTTGATTCCGTCCTCTACGAGAGCACCGGCCTCGTGGGCAGGTCGACCCTGCGGCGGGTGGACGCCCGTAACGGCGGCATCCTCAACAACATACCCGTCCCCCACGTTTTCGCGGAGGGCATAGCGATTTTCGGCGGCGAGCTGGTTCAGCTGACATGGAAAGACGGGTACGCGATACGGTACGACTACCCGTCGCTCAGGCGGAAGCCGCCCGTGTACCAGTACACCGGCGAGGGGNGGGGGCTGACGAATAACGACGCGGGCTTCATTATGAGCAACGGGACGGACACGCTCTACCTGCGCAACGGCAAGTTTGAGGTAACGCGCAAGCTGCCGGTCACGCTAAACGGGCGCCCGCAGCCGCACCTCAACGAGCTGGAGTACGTGCGCGGGAATGTTTACGCCAACATCTGGTTTAAGGATATCATCGTAGAGATACCCCTCGACGGCGGCCGGGTCAGTAAGGTGATCGATTGCTCGGAACTGCGACGCATAGAGGGGCCGGCGCGGTCTGATGACAATGTGCTTAACGGGATAGCGTGGTGCGGGAAGCGGGACGAGTGGTATTTGACCGGTAAGAACTGGAAGAATGTTTTTGTGGTCAGGATTCCTTAATGACGTTCCTCAAAAAAAACGACCTTATTCTCGCGCCCATGGCCGGGGTCGCCGACACGGTTTTCCGCCGCCTGTGCAAACGGCATGGCGCGGATATCACGGTGTCGGAGATGGTCAGCGCCGACGGGTTGCACTATAAATCCCCAAATACCGCCGCGCTTATGAGTTTCGACGAGTCCGAGCGCCCTATAGGCGTGCAGCTTTTTGGTTCTGATCCGGACAGGCTGGCGGAGGCCGCCCGGTTTACCTATGAGAGCGCGAGGCCCGATTTTATTGACCTGAACTCCGGCTGCCCGGTAGCCAAGGTGGTAAAGCGCAACGGCGGCGCGGCGCTGCTTAAAGACCCCGTGCTGTTCGGCAGGATTGTAAACGCCATGGCGCGCGCCGTGCCCATCCCCGTTACCGTAAAAATCCGCTCCGGCTGGGAAAAGTACGTATGGATTGACGAGGAGTTCGCGCGGATAGCGGAGGGCAGCGGCGCGGCGGCGGTTACGCTGCACCCGCGCTCCCAGACGATGATGTTCACCGGGCACTCCTTTTGGGAGCGGATAGCGGCCGTCAAAAAGGCGGTGTCTATCCCGGTAATTGGCAATGGCGATGTGGTTGACGCCGAGTCCGCGCTTAAGATGGCGTCGGAGACCGGCTGCGACGCGATAATGGTTGGCCGGGCGTCATTCGGGAACCCGTGGGTGTTCGCGGAGGTCAGGGCCGCGCTGAGAGGGGAGAGGTATGCCCCCCCGTCGACAGAAGAGCGCAGGGACACGGTACTTGAGCATATCCGCACATTTCGTGATGTGCACGGCGAGCGGTTCGCCTGCGGGGAGATGAAGAAGTGCGCGTCGTGGTATATCAGGGGTTATCCCGGCGCGGGCGCGGCCCGGAGCAGGATATTCGCGTCGTCGTCGTCAACGGAGATAGAGGGGGTGGTCGAGGAGTATTTTGGCCTTACGCTATCGTCCGCTGCTCAATCTTCCCCTTGAGGTTCGCGTTGACCGCGTGCACGCACCGCGCCGGGTCGGGCACGAGGTCTCCAGCGCAGCTTGCCGGCAGCTCGCTTGCCCACTTGCTGAGGAACATCTGCCCGTAGTGGTGCCACCCCTTGTCGTAGGTGCCGGTGGACCGGTGCTTGATCAGTATCTCTCCGGTGACCATGACCCGCCATGTTTTTCGCGCCTGCATACAGAAGTCCATCTCGTGGAAGTAGAACGAGTTGAACACCTGCTGGTCGAAGCCGAACTGCGTAAGTAAAGTCCTCCTGACGGCGAAGAACACCCCGCAGCACGCTACCACTTCGCAACTTTCCCGCTCCTGCGAGAAGAGGGTGGCGAAAAAGTCCCCGTTTTGCAGGTCGTGCACTACGCGCCCCTTGATGAACGGCTGCCCGGCGGCGGTCCACGAGGCGTTGTCGTTATACAGATACTGCGTGCCAGCCACGCCCACCACGCCGAGGTACGGGTCCTGCGCGAACAGGTTTTCGAGGATCGGCACCCAGTTTTCGGTCATGAAGAAGGCGTCGTCGTGCATGAACACGAGTATATCCCCGCGCGACCGCGACGCGCCGAAGTTGTAGACGGAGGCCAGCCCGTTTGCGCCGCCAGAGTTGTTGATCATGAACAGCTCAATGGGCGCACCGGCGGTCTTGCGGATGTTCCGCTCAAGCGTCGATTCGGGGACGGGGTTGCGCGCTGATATTATTACGGTTATCACAGGCTGTCCCCAAAATCCTGCCTGAATTTCGTGACAAGCCTGGTCTGCCAGTCCGAGACCGGGTCGAGGCGGCCGAAGAAGAAACGCAAAATTTTCGGCTCTTCAACAAATTTAAGGCCGCCCACAATCTTGCGGTTTTCGTGCAGCCAGATCAGGCGGTCTATGGCGTAGTTGACCTGCGACAGCGTGAATACGCGCCTCGGCAGGGCAAGCCGCAAAAGCTCCATGTTGGAGTAGTGCTCCGACCCGTCCGGTTCGCGCTGCTCGCTAAGCGTGCCGCGCTCCATGCCCCGTATGCCGCTGGCAATGTAGAACGCCGACGCCAGCGCGCCCGCCGGGTACTCGCTCTGCGGGATATGGTCGAGGAAGTGCCCGGCGTCGACATGGCAGCCAAGCCCCCCCGGCGGCGTGATGACGGGGATGCCGCGCTTGTCGAGTTCCTTCACCATATAGTCGATAAATATGGGGCCCTGGCTGATCATATCCTCGTCGAGAGTTTCCTCAAGGCCCACCGCTATGGCCTCCATCTCGCGCACCGACATGCCGCCGTAGGTCAGAAAGCCCTCGAAGAGCGGCACAAGTTCGCGGAGCTTCATGAAAATATCGTCGTTATTTGTGCAGATGCCGCCGCCCCGCGCGAAACCCAGCTTGCGGGCCGAAAAGTAGATGATGTCGGACAACTCGGCGAACCTGAGCACTATCTGGTGCAGGGTCATGTACTTGCATCCCGCCTCGCGCTTCTTGTTGAAGTAGAGGTTGTCGGCCAGAAGGGAGGCGTCGAGCACGAGGGGGATTTTGGCGGTGCGGCAGATGCGGCTCACCTGCTCGTAGTTCTCAAGCGAAAACGGCTGCCCGCCCACGAGGTTGGTTCCCGCCTCCATACGTACATACGCTACTTTGTCAACCCCGTACTGCTTGATTACGGCGTTCAGCTTGTCTATATCTATATTGCCCTTGAACGGGTTGGCGCTGTTTATTTTCAGCCCCTCGTCGATAATAAGCTCCTCGACGGTGCCGCCGTTCAGGGTGATGAGCGCCTTGGCGGTGGTGAAGTGGTAGTTCATGGGCACCACGCTGCCGGGCGTCACGAAAGTCTTGGACAATATGTTCTCGCAGGCGCGCCCCTGGTGCGCCGGCAAAAAGTGCTTGCAGCCGAAAAAGTGCTTGACCGACCGCTCAAGCCGGGTAAAGGTCTCGCTGCCCGCGTAGCTGTCGTCGGCGTACATCATGGAGGCCAGCTGCCGGTCGCTCATGGCGTTTACCCCGCTGTCGGTCAGCATATCCATAAAAACATCCCGGTTTTGCAGCAAAAACGTATTGTTCCCGGCCGCCGCTATAGCCTTCCCGCGCTCCTCTATGGGTATAAGATTGAGCTTCTGGATTATGCGCACCTTGTGCATTTCAAGCGGGAAAGACTCCCCGGCATAAAATTTAACATTAGCCATCTTGACCTTTTTAATCCTTTATCATTTAGTGGATTTTGTATTGGTATTACAATAAGATAATAAATGGCATACCCAAAGTCAAAAACCTGTGGTTGATTTTGCCGCTGACTTTTTACTTTTTGCCCGGATACAGGCACCCCTTCATATCCGCCCCGTCTATACTGACCGATTGCAGGGAAGAGTCGCAAAAATATGCTAAAGACAGATTCGCGTTATTCATGACCACGTTGCAAAACGCCGCCCGCGCGAAGTTGCTCCCGTGCAGGTCGGCCCCGGTCAGGTCGCTGTCCACGCAGGAGCCGTACCGCCCGTCCGCCCCGCTCAGGTCGGCGTTTTTCATGTCGCACCCGCGTATTTGTATCCTGTACATCCTCGAGCCCCTGAATACCGCGCCCATAGCCCTGGCGTCCGATATTTTGGCTACGCGCAGGTGCGCCCGCGTGAGGTCGGCTTCGCTGAGGTCGCACCCCGAAATGTCGGCGCCCTCAAGGTCGGCGGTTATTAGCTGTGCCCCGTGCAGGTTCGCCCCGGAGATTTTGGCGTGCGCCATCCTGGTCCCGCGGAATAGCGTCCCGGAGAGGTCGGCCTCGCTTAAGTCTGCGTCCTCCATATGCCATCCGCTGAAGTCGCGCCCCGACAGGTACGCCCCGCGCAGGTCGGCGCTGCCGACCTCAATGGCATAGCGCTCCCACCCAGCCCTGTCACCGCCGTCAAGGGCGGCGCTCAACCGGTCGAGATCTTTGAGCGAGCCGCAGAAACGCTCTGTCAGCAATGGATTGGCCGCATTGTCAGGCATAACATCCTCCCTTATATAGTAATATTATATTTCGACACGCGGAAAGTCAAGGTAATGTTTTCCGTAAAATGATTTATCCAAAGCCAGCGGCCAGATTTTTGGACGCTTGCACACTGTATCTGGGGCGGCTTTTTTCGGCTTATAACCTGACGGGATTATTTACGTCAGGTAAAAAATATGTCAAAAACTTGATATTTTTTGGAACGAATAGTATAATGATATTATATATGATACTGAAAAAGGGTTGATGTACAGTTTTTTCGCCCGAAACCCGAAAGAAAATAGATTATTATTTTAAATTATCATTTTTATCACCAAAACAAGGAGTGTAGTATGAAAAGGTTGTCCGCAGTTGCAGTTGCGTTGTTGATAGCGTCGTCTTCCGCGTTTGCCTCGTGGGATTATTTCCCGCCGAAAGAATCCGGCGGCGAGGCCAAGCTTGGTTTTGCTTATTCTATCCCTGCTGAGAAGCGGGCAGATATGGGCCTTTACTTAGGCGCACGTTACACCATCATTGAAGGTTTGGAGGCATCGTTAATCCTGCCCGTACCGTTGTCGAGTTCGTTTGATGGAAATGGTGCCAAAGACTATGTCGGTTTGGGCTATGACCCCGCTACCGATAAAAAATTTNCCCTCGGCGTACGCTACTGGCTGCCTATGGGCCTCGGTTTATTTGTCGACGCGTTCCTGCCTGTTGATACACGCGACGGCTACGAGCCCGATTTCGATATGGATGCCGGTGTCCAGTACTCCATGACCATCAACGATCAGATGAAGTTTGGCGCTGAACTTGGTTTGGCGCTCCCGATCATTGAGAACGAAGACTTTGATATGTACATCGGTGCGGAGTTCAACTACTCCCTCGGTATGGTTACTCCTCTTATTGGCATTGGGCTGGGCAACTTGCTGTCAGATGCTGATATGACCTTTGACCTGACCGTTGGTGCCACGTTTGAGATCAACGAGGCGCTCGGTGCCGACGTGACCGTGGGTCTTGGCCTTGCCGGTTATGGCGACAACAATATGCCTGTTACTATCGGTGCAAGCGTTTCTTACGGATTCTAATACTATATAGTGTTTGAGAACCGTATGGGTTCTTGTAAAGGCCGCGTTCCCCAGACGGGGGGCGCGGTTTTTCTGTTTTATGGGGTGCGGAAAATCAAATTTGTCCGGGCAGCCTTTAATTGTTGGACAGTTGCCCTGCCTGCCATGCCCTTTATGCGGATATAAAAAAGGTGCACGGGTTACCGCGCACCTTATATCTGTCTGTTTGATTGGAATGCAATCGGATTGACAGTGTTAGTGCGCCCCATCGCCGGGGTTGGACGGACGGATCAGATCGTCGAGAATGAGCGACTTGCCGCTGCCGTCTTTGCCCTCTTCGAACTTGTAGGGCCTGAAGTTCTTGTAACGGGCGGGGTAGCCTATTGCGGTAACGGTCAGTTCGCCGCGCTCGTAGGTTACGCGGTTCTCGGTGTAGTAGAAAATTACGCCGACCAGTACATCGGCGCCCTCGCGCTGCTTGAGAGCCTCAGCGATAGCCGCCTGCTCGGCGATATCCCTGACGCTGGACTTGTTGGCGCCTGTGAAATTGCCCTTGGCCGTTCCCTGAACCTTTGTCTCGGAAACTTCAAGGTCGACGATTGTCGGGGTCACTATGACCTTGGGATTTGCCGATTCCCAGTACTTAATGGTGTTAACGGCATCCCTTTTTCCGGTATTCGTTACCGCCGTAGGGGGTACGCATCCGGTAAAAACTACTGCTGCGACTACAACTGCGGGTACAAGAAAAGCAAGCTTCCTCAACATCTGTAACTCCTTTTATTGGGGTTAAAAAGTGTGAAATTTTTTAGAAAGAGCAGAAAAGATTTAGAGTATAAAAATATAATACGCACTTAATAGAGTCAATAATAATGTAATATTTTTAATTACGCGCGGCGCGGTATTTGTTGGAATATTGCGCAAATACCCACAAAACCGCTCAGGATTCGCTCAAAAGCGGGGGGGAGGGGGGAGGTACTGTAACATAGTGCATATTAAAGGATTACGTTGCGTCAGAGCACTAAATACAGGCACACGGGGATCATTACAACGCTGCCCATCATGCACACCGCGATGAGTGTTGATACGAACTCCGCGTTAAGCTTGAACCGCGCCGCGACCACCGCGCCGGTTACCGCCGTGGGCATGGTCATAAGCAGCACCGTTGAGCCGAATACGTCTTTGGGGGTAGACGGGAACAGCGCGCGCATTATGGCCCAGGTTATGACGGGCAGGACGGCCAGCTTCCCGGCGACCCCTAAGGCCATTGGCAGCACGTTCTTGCCGATATGCCTGAACCGCAGTTTTCCGCCAACAGCGATGAGGGCCAGCGAGAGCCCCATGGTGCCGAGCGATTTCAGGATTTTTTCGCCGATCCCCAGCCCCTCCCGCACCGCGAGCGGCAGCGTATTAACCCCATTCCCGTCGAGCCCGAGCCCCCCGGCGGCAAGCGACCAGGCGATGCCCGCGAACGAGGCGATTATGATGGGGTTCAAAAGCCCGTCGCGCAGAGACTTGCCAACCCCCTGCTTCTTATCCGAGCACATCCCTATCATCACAAACGATATGATCACCATAATCGGCATGGTAACCGCGTTAAGAATGGCCGCCATAAGAAACCCGCGCTCCCCGAACGCCGACTCCGCGAGCGGGAAACCCATATACGCGCAGTTGGACCAGTAGGTGCTGAAAACCATTATAACCGCGATCTTTTTGTCAAGCCGCAGGGCCAAAGCTATAAGGAGATAAACGGCGCAAACCGAGAGCATCGACAGGAGCGTGGTCCAGATGAAGTCCGTCATAAGGAGGCTGCTTATGGGCTGCACGGCCATACCCGCGAAGATGAGGGCGGGCAGGCATATGTAGTAGACGACCCAGTTCAGAAACGACTGGTGCTCATCGGTCATCTTGCCGGCGCGCGATAGTATGTTGCCAAGGCCCAAAAGGGCGAAGACGGGCAGGGTGATGCGGAGTATCTCCAAGAATTTCGCGGTGTCCACGGCGGTACGCTTCCCGGTTAATGATTATATCAAAACTTATAAATATACATCACGCGGGGATTATTTTTTAAACAATATTTGGAAAATGTTGCGGCGGTAATCCTTATAATCAAGCCCGGTTCAGGCAAGCCCCTCGTCTGCCCTGTACGAACTGCGTACATAAGGCCCGCAAAAAGCGTGGGCAAACCCCATTTCTTTGGCCGTCCGTTCGTATTCGGAAAATCGCTCCGGGGTTACGAACTCTTTGACCGGGGCCTGCCGCCGGGAGGGGCGGAGGTACTGTCCGATGGTGATTGCCGTGCATCCGGCCTCCCTTAAATCCCGCATTAATGAGTTTACCTCGCCGGCCGTTTCCCCCAATCCCACCATTATCCCCGATTTAACAATTGCCCGCCCGTCGTCAGCCGCCCGCCTCAACAGCTCTAATGACCTCTCATAAATTGCCTGCGGGCGTATGGAGGGGTACAGGCGCGGGACCGTCTCTACATTATGGTTGAGTACTGCAGGCCCCGCGTTGAGTACGGCGGCCAGCGCGTCCGCCGACCCCTGAAAATCCGGTATCAACACCTCTGTAGTAGCGTTTTGGATTTTACTGCGCAGGTGGTTTAGCGCATCCGCGAATGCCGATGCCCCGCCGTCCGGCAGGTCGTCCCTTGTTACCGATGTTATTACGACATGCTTGAGCCCCATCCGGCTGGCAGCCTCCGCAAGCCGCTCCCCCTCGCCGGCATCGACATTTAATGGCTGCCCAAACTCCACGCCGCAAAACGCGCAGTCCCTTGTGCATATGGGCCCAAGGATGAGGAACGCCGCGCTGCCCCTGCTGAAGCACTCCCCGCGGTTGGGGCATTTGGCTTCCGCGCATACGGTGTTGAGTTGACAGGAGGAAATCAAGCCCGATACCTCGCCGTGCCGCCCGGAGTAGGCGATATCCCTTTTAAGCCACGGCGGGAACCTGGCCGCGGCGCCGGTATGATGCTCGCCGTCAACGTGTACATCGCTCATATATCAGCCGCCTCTCTTTGGCGGGATACCTGTTTTGTCAGTCATACTTCAACCGCATCCGCGTAGTCAGTATCTTCATCTGCTCCCGGTATTTCGCCACCGTCCTGCGGGCCGCCGGCAGGTTCTCGGCCTTCAGGATGTCCGCAATCGCCTGGTCAGTCAGCGGCGCTTTCGGGTCTTCGTCCTCTATGAGCGTTTTGATCCTGACCTTTATGCGCTCGACGGAAACATCCGCGCCCCCGGCTATATCGCCGTCACTGCCGCTGTCCGCATTAATGCTATCCGCGCCCTCCGCGTCGCCGCTGTCCTTCGCCCGGCCCTTCTGCCTGCCCCGAAGCTGCCCCGCCGCCTCCGTGAAAAAGTATTTCAGCTCGAATATCCCGTGCTGCGTCTGCACGTACTTGCTGTTCGCCACGCGGCTAATCGTGGATATGTGCATATCTATGTCGTCCGCGATTTCCTGCTGCTTTAGCGGTACTATGTTTGGCGGCCCCTTTTCGAAGAAGATTTTCTGGCGCGCGATGATGGCGTACATCACCTTGAGCATGGTGGAGCGGCGCTGCTCTATGGACTTTATGAACCAGTTGGCGCTGTTGAGCTTCTCGCGGATGTACTCCCTCTCCTCAGCGCGCGCCTTGCTGCCGCGCTTGGCCATGTCGGCGTAGAGCTTGTTTATGGTGAGCGACGGTATCGTGCGGTCGTTGAGCATGACCACGAACTTGCCCTCTACCTTTTCGACAATGAGGTCGGGGATGATGGTGGACGAATTGCCCCCGCCGTACTGGCTGCCGGGCTTGGGGTTAAGCGTTTTGAGAACCTCCGCGGCCTCCTGCACCTCGCGCGGCTCAACGCCGAGGTGGCGGGCGATTTCGGGGATTTTGTGTTTTTCCAAGGAGTCCCAGTGGTCAGTCAGCACGGCCATCGCGAGGGTGTCTTCCATCTTGCGGGCGCGCAACTGCAGCATCATGCACTCGCGCAGGTCGCGCGCGCCCACCCCGGCGGGGTCGAGCCTGTGCAGCACGCCTATAGCGTCTTCGACCTCGCAGCCCGCGGCGTCGGTGGCCTCGCTGATTTCAGCTACCGTCAGGCGGAGGTACCCGTCGTCGTCCAAACTGCCTATCAAAAACTGGACCAGCAGCTTTATGCGCTCCTCGAACTTTTTTTCGGAAAGCTGGTTGTTCAGGTGCTCCTCAAGCGTCTCGTCGTATACGGGCGACTGCTCGTAGCGCTCTTCGTTTGGGTCGGCCTCCTCGTTGTAGGAGTAGCCGAGGTCGAACCCCTCGTCTAAATACTCATCCCAGTCTATGCCGTCCTCGCCGCTTTTAAGCTCCTCAAGGTACTGGTCGTCGTCATTTGGCTCCCCGTCGTCCTCGTCCCGCTCCCGCCGCTCGTCCTCAATCTCCAAATCCTCCTCAATCTCCAGTATGGGGTTCAGTTCCAGTTCGGTCTTGAGCATCTGCTCAAGCTGCAGCGTAGTTACCTGCAATAGCTTCAGAGACTGGATCATTTGGAATGACAGTTTCTGTTGCAGCTGCTGTGATTGTCCCAGGCCGAGGTTCACCTGTAAATCCCCGCTGAAATTGGTTTGGTAGTGGTACGGTCCGTTATTATATAGAATATAGATTATGGGCAGTGCGGGCGGGGGCATAATTCATCAAAATGTGTAAATTTATCCCCGAAAACGTTACAAAACCGTGTAAGGCGAACTCAAAAAAATCCAAAAATGTGTAAAATGGTCTCTGAAAATGTCAAAAAATGTGTAAAATAGTCTCAAAAAAAGTCAAAAAATGTGTAAAATATCCTTGATTTTGGTCCAATAATGTGTTATATTTATAATATAGAAGGAGGTAGTGTATGAAAAGAAATGCGTTAGACAAGCTTTTAGAGTGGAAAAACAGCTCCCGCAGGAAGCCGCTTATGCTTGATGGCGCGCGGCAGGTGGGCAAGACATGGTTGGCCAAGGAGTTCGGTAGATTGTATTATGAGGATACTTTCTATTTCACCTTTGACGCCGAGGGTGAAGATCTGAGTCCAATATTTAATACGAATAAAAACCCGGGGCGAATAGTCGAGCTGCTTGGGGCTTTGCGGGAAAAGGTGATTTTGCCGGAAAAGCACCTGATTATTTTTGATGAGGTCCAGGAGTGCCCGGAGGCCATGAACAGCCTCAAGTATTTTTGCGAGGATGCGAATGAGTACCACATCATTTCCGCTGGAAGCCTTTTAGGAACGTGTTTGGCGCAGCCGATGTCGTATCCGGTTGGAAAAGTGAACATTATTAACGTATATCCCCTTACCTTTGATGAGTTTCTGGCGGCATGCGGCGGACCGCTCTACGCGGCCTACAATACGATGAATGGCACGGATGTGTTAGACAAGGTGTTCCACAACAGGATGCTTGAAGCTTACAGCTATTATTTGATAGTTGGCGGTATGCCTGAATGTGTTGCGGCGTGGACGGAAATGAAGGACTACGCCAAGGTCAAAGAGATTCAAGGCGAACTTGTCGCACTCTATGAGCGCGATGTTCTTAAGCATCACGGAAGAATCAATTGTGACCGAATACTGCTTGTTTTACGCAGCGTAGTGTCACAACTTGCCAAAGAAAATGAGAAATTTATATACGGCTGCTTAAAAGAAGGGGCGCGGGCAAGGGAGTTTGAAGGAGCTATTGAATGGCTTGTCTCTGCGGGAATACTTATACGGACGCACAATGTCAGCAAACCTGAATGCCCGCTGAATGCGTTTCAGCTATTGCATCACTTTAAACTATTCATGTTTGACGTAGGGCTGCTGAAATATATGTCCGGTTTGCCAAACGAGGTGATACTGCTGAAGTCAGACCACCAGTTTAAGGGTCCGCTGACCGAAAATTACATTTTACAGCAAATCCGCAGCCTCTTCGACTCCGAACCGAATTTCTTCTCGCACACCGCGTCGAGTCAGGGTGAAATCGACTTCCTCCTCCAAAACGGCATGGACATAATACCCGTGGAGGTAAAAGCAGGCGAGAGCGTAAAAGCCAACAGTTTCAAAAATTACATAGACAAATACGCCCCGGCAAAGGCAATACGCTACTCCAAACTGGAATACCGCAAAACCGGAGCGGTAACCAACATACCGCTGTACCTCGCGGGGAAGACAAAGGAACTGATTTGAGGCGGAGCTGGCGAGTTGTGCGCCGGATGCATGAATGGAGATGTTGACCGGAAGATTTGACCGGGTTATTGCGAGAAGGCGGGAATGTGATGGTGATGGCGTTTATGATGATTACTATGACGACAACGACAGCGGCAGCCGCCGCACGTTTCAGATAATGGGTTGCCCCGGCATGCCTTAAGGAAGCGAAAACTGCCGAGGTCATGGTGGGTACGTCCGTCGCTGAACGTCGCTGGGTGGGACAGTTGTTTGTTACAGCGTAAAATTCTGCCCCAAATAGATTTTCCTTGCCTCCGGGTTGTTCGCCAGTTCTTCGGCGGTGCCGGATATCAGGATTTTGCCCTCGCACATGATGTATGCCCGGTCGGTGATGCGGAGGGTTTCGCGGACGTTGTGGTCGGTTATTAGTACGCCATAGCCTTTGTCTTTGAGCTGGTGCACGATGCCCTGTATGTCTTCAACGGCGATGGGGTCGACCCCGGCGAAGGGTTCGTCGAGGAGGATGAAGTCGGGTTTGATGGCGAGGGTGCGCGCGATTTCTACCCGGCGGCGTTCGCCTCCTGAGAGCATATAGCCAAGGCTGCGTTCGAGGTGGCCCACGTTGAGTTCTTCAAGCAGCTCCCGCATACGGATTTTTCTTTGTTTGGCGCTCATGCGCTGGTACTCAAGGACCGCCATGATGTTGTCGGCGACCGAGAGTTTGCGGAAGATGGAGGGTTCCTGCGGCAGGTATCCGATCCCCATGCGCGCGCGGCGGTACATCGGTTTGCGCGAGATGTTTTTGCTGTCGAGGAATATTTTGCCCTTGTTTGCCCTTATGAGGCCTACGATCATGTAGAACGAGGTGGTTTTCCCCGCGCCGTTGGGGCCGAGGAGGCCGACGATTTCGCCCTGTTTGACATTTATGGACGCGCCGTTTACCACGTAGCGCTTGTTGTATATTTTGACGAGGCTGTCGGTGCGTATTTCGCGTATGGCGCGGGCGGGCGCGCCGGCGCCGGGCGGATTTGCCGGTGCGGGCGCGGTATTTGCCGCGTTGGCGTTTTCGGAGATTGCCGGTACTGCCGTTTCGTTGTCCATAGTATTCCTAAAATACAATATGCCGCCCGAAATCAAAAGCAAAATGCTGCGGGCTTTTATTTATGGGAAGTATATTCCTTTGGCGTTTCCCCAAACGCGCACCCTTTGCGCTTTGCCGTGCGAGAAGGTGACTATGATAATGTCGCCGCCGGCAACGTTGCACCCGCCGCCGTCGGCCTCTTCCACGAAGTAGCGGCTCTTCGCGCCGCCGCGGACCAATGCGCGCTCTACCTTGCCGGCTGGGCTGAAGGCGAGGGTCATTCGGTGCCCTGATNCCTCGTTGGCGCGGGCGGAGTCGCCTGCCGTGAAGTTCCTGCTTATGACGTTGCCGAAGGCCCGCATGGTGTTGATCTTCCCGGCGCCGGTCATTGCCACCCGCAAACTGTCGCTCCATATATGTGTTATCGCGGAGTCTTTTGATGATGTCCCGTTCCACTCCGCGCTGCGCCCGTGGGCCTTGCCGTAAGCTCTTATTCCGCTGATCTTGCCGGTTTTGAACATGTACATGTGCATACTGTCGCTTGAGATGTGCGTGGCCATCGCGCTACCGGCGTCGGCGGCTATTTCCGAATATATCCCGCGCGCGCTGCCGAAGGCTTTCATGCCGCGTACCTTGCCGGTTTCAAACATGAACATGTGCAGGCTGTCGCTCATGATGTGCGTTACGGTTTTGGCCCGCGTTCCGGCGGGGATCTCCGAGTAGTCCCCGCGCGCGCTGCCGAAGGCTTTTATTGAGTTTATCTTGCCGGACTCGAACATCGAGAGGGCGAGGCTGTCGCTCCAAATGTTCATAACCGTAGTATCCATGGACGAGTCGGCTACTTCCGAGTAAAAGNCGTGCGTATTGCCCATAACGCAGGCGCCTTCTAAAGACTCCTTGCCGAAGAAGAGGTCTACCGAATCTCCCACGATGCGGTGTTTTTCATAGTCGATTACAGGCTTTATCCTCAACTGCGCCTTATTCTCGTTTGCAAAGTAGAGGCCCTTTCTGCCTGTCGCGGTGAGGCTGCCGCGGTGTATCTTTACGTCGTTTGTAACGGTAGCTATTTTCAGTGAGTCGCTGTATGTCATTNCCCTGCCGCTGATGAAGAGCGTGTCGACTTCGGTGGTATCTACCCTCGTGAGCAGCGGGTCGCCGTGCAGGGTACACTCCTTTTTGTTGGTCGCGTACTCAGCGGTCTGTCCGCGCATGAACGTTATTTTGGCGGAGTCGACATAGAGTACGTTGCCGGAGGCGGTAATTATGTTTTTGTCCCGCTCGAAGTGCAGCTTGTCGCAGGTCATCACCTGCCCTTTCTGCTCAAGCCTCACGTCTCTGCTGAAGTCAACGACCCCGGCGCTCCTCTGCCACATCGCTTCCGCCGCCGATATGCGGAGGTCTTCGAACCGGAAGGCGACGTTGCCGCGCAGGTAGCTGATGAAGTCGCCGGTGGAGCTTTGGTAGATGTTCTCGTTGCTGTCGGCGTGTTCGAGTATGAGCGCGCCGTCGTTTGTCTGCGCGAGAATGTGTAATCCGCAGAGCAGTATAATTGCCGCGATGACGCGTATGCCGGCGTGAGCATTGATACGGCGGCCTGCATGAGGCGCAACGCATATATTGACTTGCGGGATGGGCGGTGCGTCAACACAGATATTAATATACCGATGATTATTTGAGGAAGTCAGCATCGTCCTCCTCCNCCCTCCGCCTGAAATCGGGGAACCGCCCCTGAACGTCGGAGCTGAACGAGAAGCGCGAGAAATCGTCTTTTGCGTTCAGCCCCTTGCCTTTGAGGATATCGCCTTTTGGGGTCTCGACCTGTACGAACGTGTCGGAGGTGATCAGCCGCGAGTTCTTGTACCATTTAAGCTGTTCGCTCTTCACCACCATCCCGTCCTCATTTCTTATATACACGTTGCTCCACAGGTTGAATATCTCCATTTTCGCGTCGCTGCTGCCGGAGTCGGAGATGATGCGCGCCGAGAGGTTGCCGACGGAATCGTAGACTATGATCTTTACCGGATATGCGAACATGGTGCCCGTGTCGGCGAGCGGCCTGTTCATGTAGTCGGTATCAAGCTGCCAGCGCTTGAGGCCGTGCTCGTAGAAGACTAACGACGCGTCGGTGAGCGCCTGATGGGGTGCGGAGATGGCGTCAGACGCTACGGGTATTGTGTCTTTAGGCGGTGCGCATCCTGATATCAGCGCAAAAATCATAAAATATGCGGCTATGCGGATAGTTATCATTTGCCGACAGCCTCCTGTTTTGGAGGTTTTGTCTTCCACCGCTCGTGCATCCACACCCACTGTTCGGGAAATTGGCGGATGTAGCCGCTTATTATCTCGTTTATCTGCCGGATGACACCGTGCAGGTCGGCATCGAAATTATCTGTTTTGGCGTAGGTGACGGGCGGGGTGACGAATACGTGGTGTTTATCGTCTTCGGCCCTTGCCGTTACCGATATGATTATCGGCATATCGAATTTCATGGCGAAGCGTACCGCGCTGCTCGGTGTGAAAGCCGGGTGTCCCAGAAAGTCGGCGAATACGCCTTCTACATTGGTGTCCTGGTCTATCAGCGCCCCCATCATTTTGCCTTCGCGCAGCCGTCGCACGATTTTGCGCGGAGGTTCGGAGCGGTCGATGTATTCTATGCCGGGCCCGCTGCGCATTTTGCGCACAACCTCGTCGAGCGCAGGATTCCTGAACGCCCGCCCGACGATGACGCCGTCGAAGCCGCTGCGCGCGAAGTAGTGCAGAAGCATTTCAAAACACCCAAGGTGCGCGGTGATGAAAACAGCGCCCTTGCCGCTTCTCTTTACCTCGGCTATACAGTCGAGGCTGTCGTGCGTGAACGTCTGATAAAATGTCTTCGCGCGTACCGTGTTCAGGTGGACGGCGTCAAAAAGATTTTTTCCCAGCATTGCGAAAACGGCTTTGGCGGTTGCGCGGATCTTTTTATCGCTCCACTCTTTACCAAAAACAAACCGCAGGTTTTTAAGCGTACGCTTACGGTCTTTTGGCAAGAGGTAATAACAAACAGTCCCCATGCCCGAAAACAGCGCAAGCCCCGCCTTGCGCGGAATTATCTTACCGAGCGCAAAGCCGAATCTCGCCGCCCATCCCAGCATCAGGTGCCGGAATTTGCGAGGGAATATTTTTTTCATCAAGCCCACAGTGTCAGCCGCCGGTTTCTGTTTTTTCAACGCCTATGAGCACGGAAAGCCCCTCGACTTCAACGCGCTCGCCGCTTTCGATGTTACTGCCCGGTTCGTGCCTGATATCAACAGCCAGCGTTTCCGAACAGACATAGGCGCTGAACTCATCAAGCGCGGCCCTGATTTCGGGCGGGCACGCACAGCGGATGATTATCCTGTCCGTAACGTTCAGCTCGGTATCCTTGCGGCGGTTCTGCACGCGGTTGACGAACTCGCGGGCCATGCACTCTTTTTTCAATTCAGGAGTGATGGTAACCTCAAGCCCTACGGTCAGCTCGCCCTCGGTCTCCACCTCAAACCCCTCGCGCTTGACGCGGCGGATTTCGATGTCTTCGTATGTCAATGACGTACCGAGAACATCGACCGTGCCGCCCTTTTCGAGGCTTTTGATATCCGCGGCGGAGAAATTTTCGATGATTGCGGAGGCGTCCTTCATCTTTGGGCCAAAGACTTTGCCGAGTTTCTTGAAATTCGGCTTCGCGGATATGCTGACGACGCGCTCCTCCTGCGAGTCGAAGATCACCTTCTTGACATTCAGCTCATCCTTTATTAGCTCTTCCATGTCCATGATAAGCTCAATTTTCTTTTTATCCGCCGCAACGACGGTAAACTCGCTTAACGGCTGGCGCGTTTTGATCGTGAAGCGGCTACGGAGCGCGCGGCCCATTGTTACGGCCTGACGTATCAGCTGCATCTTCAATTCAAGCGGCCCGTCAATCGCGCCGCCAATTGCCGACGGATACGGCGACAGATGCACGCTTGCCGGCTCTCCGTTGAGCTTGCCGTTTACGAGGTTGCGGTATATAGCCTCGGTGACGAACGGCAGGAACGGCGCCATAACCTTTGAGAATTGGACGAGTACGTAGTAGAGCGTCCCGTACGCCAGGTCCTTATCGCCGTCGTTCTCGCTCTTCCAGAAGCGGCGGCGGCTGCGGCGGATGTACCAGTTGGTCAGGTTGTCTATAAAGTCGACAAGATGGGGGACAACCTTGTAGAGATTGTACTGCTCCATCTCTTTGTTGACGGACGCGATAACATCGTTAAGCAGTGATATTATCCACCGGTCAAGCTCCGTACCGCCCGCGGGCGGCTCTGATCCCGCCGGCTTCCATCCGTCAACATTCGCGTAGGTGACGAAAAATGAATACGCGTTCCAAAACGGCAGCAGCACCGCCCGCGACATCTCCATTACGCCCTTTTCCGAAAACCGCAGATCCTCCGCCTTGACAGCGGGGGAATTGATAAGGAACAAACGCAGCGCGTCGGCCCCAAGCTGGTTCAGCACGTCTTCGGGGGGGGCGTAATTGCGCAAACGCTTTGACAGCTTCTTCCCGTCTTCCGCAAGGATAATGCCGTTTACGATGACGTTCTTGAAGGCGTGTTTGGAGAAGAGCGCGCCCGCCAGAACCGTAAGCGTGTAAAACCACCCGCGCGTCTGGTCTAACCCCTCCGCTATAAAATCAGCCGGGAAGTTTTTCTCGAACACGTCTTTGTTCTCAAACGGATAATGCTGCTGCGCGTAAGGCATAGACCCCGATTCAAACCAGCAGTCAAGCACCTCGGTCGTACGCTTCATCGGCGCGCCGCATTTGGGGCACTTCGCTTCCAATTCGTCGACGATGTGGCGGTGAATGTCAACCGGGCTGATTTTCGCGTCTTTGAGCCTTTGCGCCCACGCAGGGTCAATCCCGGCGTCAGACAGCCGTTTCGCCGCGTCGTCCGATTTCAAACTGTCCTGAACTTTTTGCGCGGTTTTCGCGTGGATGTTCTGGCCTGACGGTTTATCTCCACCGCCGACAAGTTTATGCAGCTCATCAAGCCCGCCCACGCACTCCGTATGCCCGCATTCGCACAGCCACACGGGGATGGGTGTCCCCCAATACCTGTTCCTCGAAATATTCCAGTCCGGCGCGCTCTCTATGCCTTTGCCGAAACGGCCGTTCTGCAGATGCGACGGCACCCAGTGTATTTGCTGATTGTTATCAAGCATATTAGCCTTGAGCGGCTCGATCTTCATGAACCACGTCGTTATCGCTTTGTAGATAAGCGCGGTGTCGCAGCGGTAACAGTGCGGGTAGCGGTGGACGATAGTTGTCTTGTGATATAATCTGCCGGCCGATTTTATCGTTCTCGTGATTTCGTCATCAGCGGTGTATACAAGCCTGCCTTGCCACTGGGGGACTTCATCCGTAAATTTTCCTTCATCGTCAACGGGACAGACAATCGGCAGCCCCAATTTTTGCCCGACCTGAAAGTCGTCTTCGCCAAAAGCGGGAGCGATGTGGACTATGCCCGTGCCGTCCGCCGTCGACACAAAATCCGCCGCGGTAACCGCGAAGAATTTAGGATCCCTGTCCTTAAAAAAATCAAATATCGGCACATAACGCAATCCTGCAAGATCAGCGCCTGTTAATTCCTGAATGATTTCAACAGCCGACGCATCCTTATAGTAAGCGCCGAGCCGCTCTTTCGCCATGATGTATGTATTATCGCCGTCCCTGATTTTGACATACGCAATACCGCTCCCCACCGCAAGCGCCACGTTAGACGGCAGCGTCCACGGCGTAGTCGTCCACACCAATATTTTTGTTGAGGGATCATCGGCAAGCGGGAACGATACGGTTATGGAGGGGCCGCTGATTTCTTTATATCCCTCATTAACCTCAAAATTGGAGAGCGGCGTAGCGCAGCGCGGGCAGTACGGCTGTACGCGGAATCCCCTGTATATCAGCCCCTTGTCCCACATCTGCCGAAACACCCACCAGATGCTCTCCATGTAGGGCGGGTCCATAGTCCTGTATTGATTGACAAAATCAACCCATCGCCCCATCCTGTTTACAACGGTTTCCCACTGCCCTGTGTATCTCAGCACAATAGAGCGGCACGCCTCGTTGAACAGGTGTATGCCGAGTTTCTCGATGTCGCGCTTGCCCGACACCTTGAATTCCTTCTCCATCTCGTTCTCAACGGGCAGTCCGTGGCAGTCCCAGCCGAAGCGCCTGTTTACGTGGTGCCCGCGCATGGTCCAGTATCTTGGGATAATATCCTTAAGCGTCCCCGCCAGCAGGTGTCCGTAGTGCGGCAGCCCCGTGGCGAACGGCGGGCCGTCGTAGAACACAAACGCCTTTTTCCCGGCGGTTGCGTTAAGCGTTGCCTGAAATGTCTTTTTCTTTTCCCACATGTCAAGGATGTTCCGCTCAATTTCTGGGAATCTGATTTGCGAATTGACCGGCTCAAAGAGTTCTTGCTGTTTTGTCATAGCGCCTGCATAACCTTTTCTACTAATTTTACGAGGGACGGTTCCGCCAGCGCGGCTGCCGCGAGTATTTTGTCGAGCGTTGCCGGTTCCAGCGCGTCGGGCAGGCAGGAATCGGTGATGACCGAGATGCCGAGCACCTTTAGCCCGGCGTGCACCGCCGCGATTACTTCGGGCACGGTGCTCATGCCGATAACGTCCGCGCCCAGCGTTTTGAGCATGCGGTACTCCGCGCGCGTTTCGAGCGACGGGCCGCTCATGGAGGCGTATACGCCGCGCTCAAGTTTTATTTTGTTCTCAAGCGCGATCTTTGACGCAAGGTTTATCAGCTCGTTCGAATACGGCTCCGACATATCGGGAAAGCGCGGGCCGATGCGGTTGTCGTTTGGGCCTGTGAGCGGGTTGCCCGGCAGCAGGTTTATGTGGTCGGTGATAACCATGAGCGTCCCCGGCGGAAAGAGCGGGTTGATGCCGCCGCAGGCGTTTGACACAATGACGGTCTTTACGCCCATAAACTTCATCACGCGCACCGGGAACACTATCTGCTGCATCGTGTACCCCTCGTAAAAGTGGAAGCGCCCCTGCATGGCCATTACCGGCTTGCCGCTTATTGAGCCCATGAGCAGCTTGCCGGCGTGCGACTCCACGGTTGACACGGGGAAGTGCGGGATATCCTCATAGCTTATGGCGGTTTCGACCGTTATGCTGTCGGCCAGCCTGCCCAAACCCGTGCCGAGGATGATGCCGACCTCCGGCGCCACAGATGTCTTGCTTCTGATGAACCTCTCGGCTTCCTGGACCATTTCGAATAGTTCTGCCATTTCTTGCTCCGTTTGTTAATTGTTGATAACAGTTTTCGTTTTACTGCGGCGGCAATCCCCGCAGCTTATCATCAATATTGCCCTCTGTCAATCCATCCNCCCCTACAACCTTATTGCGGCTGTGCCCGCCCCTGATTATAGCCAAAGACGATTTGCTGACGCCGAGTATGCCGGCCAGATACTCAACCAGCTGCTCGTTTGCCCTGTTGTCAACCGGCGGCGACGTTACCGAGATTTCCAAACTGCGCGGCCCGCATACCTTAACGGCGCACCGGGTAGCCCGCGGCTTCAGCCGGACGTCAATAGTAGCGGCCACTCAATCCCCCCATCCCAAACCCCGCGCTCACCCTATAATAACCGGCTGCGGCGGCACGTCGTCTATAGTGTCGTCGTCGCCGCCGGGGCTGAATCCGCTCCTTGTCGGCGCGGGCGGGCGGAATAGCTGCTGCTTTTGGGGCTGCTGCGCCTGTTGCTGCACCGGCTGGTCTTCGCTGCGCAGGTCGCCGCTTATCACCTCAAGCAGGTCGAGCTGCGTCTTGAGCGTAGACTTGAACCGCGCCAGAAAGCTTTCGCGCTGGTTGCGGAGAGATATGAGCTCGCTCTCAAGCTTGTTGACCCTGCTGCGCGACTCGTCTTCGTAGCGGTCGGCGCGGATCTGCGCGTCCTTGAGTATGAGGTCCGCCTCCGTGTGCGCGTTGACCCGCGCCTGGTCCGTCGTCTTCTGCGCGGTCAGGAGGGTCTCGTTGAGCACCTGCTCTATCTGCCTGAACTTCTCAAGCTGCAGCTCCAAGCTCTTCACCTGCGTCGCGTACGTATCGTTCTGCTGGATGAGCGCCTGATACTCCCCGGCAACGTGCTCAAGGAAGCTATTGACCGCGTCGGGGTCGAAGCCGTGCAAAAAACGGCGGGGAAAAGGCTGTTTTCTGATGTCAAGAGGCGTTAGACGCATAGACCATCCCTCTTTCTTTATGTTTTTGGCGGGCCGGCCAAGAGCCGCCCGCTGTTTAAAGATTAAAATCTAAGTACGATTCCCGACAAGGAGCGTGCCAACCCGCACCATCGTAGCGCCCTCCTCTATTGCCCACTCAAAATCGCCGCTCATCCCCATAGACAACTCCGGCGCGGCAATGCCGGTACAGCATTTTTGGGATAACTCCCTGAGCAGCGAAAACGCGTTCCGCACAGCCCGCTCGTCGCCGCCCAAAGGGCCTATTGTCATCAACCCCCGCAGTTCCAACGCGTTGCTCTGAACGGCGAGTTCACATAGCTGCCGGCACTCGGAGGGATGGCACCCGGACTTTGACCCCTCGCCGGACGTGTTGACCTCAATAAGCACCATCTTCTTAGCCGGCGCCTGCGCGGACGGCTCCGTGCCGCCCCTGCAATGCCCGTCACGCACTGATCCCGGCGCGCCATGCGTTAATCCCGGCCCTGATCCCGTTGTCGGATTACGCTCTCCGTCATACAGCCCTTCAAGCCGCCTGACTAACTTCTCCCGGTCGACCGACTGGATCCACCCGGCCAGCGGCCACACCTTGCCGGCCTTGTTGGTCTGCAGGTGCCCTATCATGTGCATGGTGAACTCCCCGGTCAGCCGGGGCGCCTTCTCCTCTATCTCCTGCACCCGGTTTTCCCCTATATCCCGCACGCCGAGGTCAATAAGCGCCTGCACCGTTTTGGCGGGGNGGTTCTTGGTCACCGCGATAAGGCGCACAGACCCCGCAGCCCGCCCCGCACGGGAGCAAGCCGCCTCAATCCTTCCCCGCACATCAGAAAGCCGCCCGGCTAAATCATCCATAATAAGTTAAATATACATAATGGGCGGCGGTGGCGGACAGAAATAGATACTGGAAAATTCGGCGTGGGCGCGGCAGCCTCAAAAAGAGCGCCGCGCCCCACTCGCCTAACGGATGTCTATAGTCAGCAGCACTTCCTCGTCGCCCTTGCCGTCCCGCGCGGCAATAGTCCCCTTAACCGTATATTTTCCGGGGCGCACCAGGCGGCTGTTCATATTAGTCAGGTCCCACGCCCCCACTATGCGCTTCTCCCGTTCGCCCCGCCGCGCCCGGTCGTTTATGTTGATCCTCTTGACGAGGTTGCCGCGCGAGTCGAAAACGCGCAATATCGTCCTTTCTATCTTGCCACCCTGACGGAAAAAGTTCACCGTCCCCACCGTCCGCCGCCCCGACGACGATACGAACTCGGCCGTCAGCCCGGCGTGGTCATGGGCGTCGTCGGCCTTGGGCATCTCAATGACGAGGTCCGCCTCACCCGCGTCGGCGTCAGATTCCGCAGGTTCGGGGGCGTTGGCGTCAAGCCCCACCTCCTCGGGGATGGAAAGCGATTCCGATACATCAGTCGCCTCGCAACCCACCAGAAACGCGAAATTGTCGTATCGTCCCGGAGACACCCGTACGAAAATATACGCGAGGTCGATATTTTTACCGTTTATGGATATCTCGCGGTAGCCCTCGCCGGGTGTTGTAACCCCAACGGTATCAACCGCGTACGGCGTGCCCGCCCCCTTTTCCGCGCACGGCTCGCAGTGCTCCAGCACCATGGGCCGCTCGGCGAGGATAGCCTGCGCCCGGGCGGCCTGCACCTCGTTAATCCACGCGCACTGATCGGCCCACGCCGCCCCCGTAATCAGCAGGCACCCGGCGGCCGCCAGCGACAAAACCCGATTTTTCACCCGAAATCTGCACATATTAAGCTTCCTATCCGCACAATTTTTGTGCTTTTTGTGGTCTTTATATCAATATATATAATGGGCGGGCGCAATAGGTAGGAATAGACGCGATTGATGAAAAAAAATTATCACCTGCCCACGGCGAGCTGAAATTGCCTGCGCGGCAGCTGTTTCGAAAATATCATACCGAAAAAGTCAAATCCGAACACGGCAGAATCGTGGGCAAGATGGGCCGGACAGGGATATGAATGATGCCCTGAAATACGCCGGCGATATACTCGAGTTCACAAAATTAAAATTGATGGAAACAGGTTTTAGTACGCATGAAATAATACAACAAAAAGACGGTATTGACAAAAATGTCACAATAACCAAATGTCTTTTGGTTTACAGTGCCAAAACACTACAACAATATGAAATATTTACATTATTTTGTGGTAAAAAACTAAATTTTTCTCTTGATTTTTCATAAAAAATGTGTTATATTATAGAACTGGTATGCGGGATGCTTTTAGTGTGGGTTTGAAACGATGGGATAATAATAAACGGTTTGAAGATATTATAAATAACACACTCTAAAATAAAGGAGGTAATATGTCAAAGATGATGCGTATGGCAGGGGTGCGGCAGGCGGTAGATGTTCGCCGGTATGAGTTTTTCGGAGGGCTGCTCACGGCGATGAGCGTCCTCGGCGCGGTTTTTATCGGCGGATTCTTTTTGCTGCATACAGTTGTTGGAAAATAAAGCAGATTGTATCAGTATCAAACGGGGGGTTTACGTTGGGGGAAAGCTAAACCTTTCCCCCAATTTTGTTGGCAAGGACGAACCCTCACCTCCTCTCCGGCGGCCTCGATTAATACTGACAGCGCGAATTGCCCATCCCCTACTCGTTATCTTCAAGTTGCGTTGAATGTTCTTGCAATGCCCCACAACTTTGTACACCTTGTTCTAATTCAAATGTTCGATCATTGTGATAATCTACTATTTCTATTCTGCTTAATTTACCAGCGTTCCCAAATCGTAAATTAATATACCAACCATTATCTAATTTATATCCCTCCCACGGTATACCTGTACCTCTCGAAGCAGTTGGTTTTCCCACCAATTTATAGACATCGTCAGGGTACATTCCTATTTTAAGTTTTGAGAATTTTGCAAGTCGATGTTTCGGGGTGTATAAAATATTATATACGTTCCATTTACCGAATTCCGCCACATACCAAATTTCGATCCGGTTAAATTCCCCTCGCTCTACTCTAACCAATTTCAGCGCGAACGCGAGAACCAGCGCAATAACCGGAATACCAATAATAAAAAACAATCTCTTTGACTTCAGCCTCATATCACTCTCCTTTTTAAGCGTACCCTCCGCCAAAAGAGTACCGCTCTAGCAATCATAAATCTCGTATTTACGCATACCGGCCCTTTCCCCTGTTCTTGTTATTTCTAATGGCCCAAACAAAAAGCTACTGTCAATATATATTGCAGGTAAGCAAAAATACAAGAAATATTTATTTTTATGGAGCCCCCGCGATGCACCGGGCGGCCACCGCCGGGCCAAGCGTCAATCTCGACTCCCGCAAGCCCAGCCAGGACAACAGGCTCCAAACTACCAATAAGTCATTGATATTACCACTATTATATCTATGGGTGCTGCCATTTTGCAGGAATTCAGGATATGAAGCGCAAAAATGTTTAAGAATGTATTGACACGGCATTTTACCATGTATTATCTTGATTTTTAAGCAAGATAGCGCCCTAAACAAAAGTACACAAACCCGTCAAAACGCGAACTGCTCCGCGGAGATGGACAGAAACATTCGAACCATAATGAAAAAGAATTACATATTTTTCTTATTAATACCGTTACTGTCTTGTGATGGTGACATCAAAAATACTCTCAGCAACGCTATTGTCAACCTTGTCATGGCTGTATTAAATTTTGTGACAATGATAGTCATGGCAGTGGTGCCGCCGGAAACTCCCAAATACGGAGTTGAGTTTAATGAAGAAAGGGAAAAAATAGGTTTGCACATTTTGGATTCTAATTGGAGATATTCAAGATCATATGGGGAGATGTATGATGAGTCTGGCCGCAGGGTATTTGCCGGTAACTGGATAAATATTGCAAGAACGCACGATAAACCGCATTATGCAGTGAAATCATTTGAATATACTAATGATACCATTCGTAATACCGATGTTATCATTAGCGAGACAGACTTGTATATTGGATCAAGAGAGTATACTACAATAGATGGTACGTTTAAAGAAGAGCTATATATAACCTATTTTTTTTCAGAAAGCCGATGGAGATACAGTTTGTGTGGTGAAGACGTTCCAGATCTGGAAAAAACAGCTTATCTTATAGACGGTAAACGAATTACAAATCCGAAAAAGGCGTATTCATCGTTCAAAAGTTTTATTCTAACAAAGGAAGAAGCTGACTCAGTATTAAAAGATTGGAATATTGACAGAAAATAAAAATAAACAGCATTTGGTATTCCACTGAAAACGGGGAAGCGACAGCTCTACTGGCGCACCTCACCCCGGACACAACGAACCGCGTAGCCGAAGTCCATCATGTTGACACTAACAACCACTTCATCGTCGTACCCCGGGATGACTGAGAAGTACATTGATCTACCGGGGGTGTACTCCGTAGCAGTCCACCAGGCGCAGCATATACCGAGATGGTCGAAACCGTAATCGGGGTGGAGGTGGCCGCAAGGCAAGGCCGAAAAGCCGACATCATCTGTACCGTCATCTTTTATACCGTATACATTTATACCGTATTCATCCAACCACCCCCACCCCGTTTTGGACCTCAACTTCTTATTTTCATACAAACCTCCGACAACAGTAATCAAATCTTGCCAATCAGTCGTATCAGACAACCGCCATCCTGCAGGACAAGCCGCCATCGCGGCATCCCACGTATACAACCTGCCGTATTTCACACAGTTGGTATCGACATTATTGTAACACCAACTGTCTTTTGTTTTATAATTGAGATTCTCAGCCATCCATACCAGTTTGCCAATTTTCACCGCGTGATAAGTCTTGCCGTCGCGGTCATCGGTGAACATCACCGCGACGGGATCTACCGACTTTCCAGGCGCTTTCGTTCCATCGCATCCGATTAGTGACAAAAGTACAATCGTCATAACAACCGTTTTTACCAATAACCTGATAAGATCCATACAATATACCTTCTTTCGGCGTATACATTTAGGATATTTCACGTGTTTTTTACGCAACATTTTCTATATTACTCCGGAAATATGTTTCCCCGACGAGGCTTATCTGTCAACCCTTCTTTGAAATTTGTATCTTCACATTTGCTCGTATCTTTGCATCGATCAGGCCGTAATTGCCTTACACACTCNGTAGCAGTACACTTGTATTTATATTTTTTTTGATGAGTACCCGGACATAATTTATTTATTTCATCTGCTAATGCGTTTAGAAATAATATTGCCATATCCGATTCGTTGGTTCTACGTGTAAAATAAAATTTTGCGTTCGGCAGCTCGTCTTTCCAATACTTCGCAAATTGTTCTTGATAACATACATAATTGTGTGACCGCACATTTCTACCATTTTTACTAGGTATTAATGTTTTAACGGCGGATGCGTCAAATTCATCTTTTTTTTGAAAAGGATCCTCATTCACAAAAAGTAACCTCGCCGCATCAGCGTACGCATGGCCATAGTTAAAAATAACAACCTCATGTTCATCATCATTATGTGCATCAATAAAATCTTTAATTGTCGGATTCCTCTTAATTCTCAAATGCGGAGCTTCGTACCTGTCCTCATCCCGGCCAAGTGGATCTGGAGATATCCACACAACAGCGCCGTCGACCTTCTCAACGCATTCCTTCAACTTTTTGACTAACGTTTTAAGCATCCTGTAATGTTCTGACGGAGTAAATATTACTAAGTTAGGTTCAGCAGATTCCATTGTCACGAGGATATAATATTTGAGGTTCTTCTTCACATTAGACGCGTTATCACCCTTCGCCGCAACAGACGATTTGACTTCTCTATTTTTATTTTTCAACTGAGCCTTTTTACACATACTTTACTCCTCCCGATAATGTAATTTTAAGTTATTTTTCAAACACTTTATCAAACACGACGTGATTTCCAGAAACAATTTTGCGCAAAATAATTTCCCGCCCGTCTTCCCTCTCCAGCACAAACCACACAATTTTTCCGTCATTTCCCGTTTCAACTACAATATGAAGATTTAAGTCATAGTAATATTTCGATTGCCAAACAACATCATCCCCATCCCCACTTTTATTACACAAACGGGTGTACTTTTTCCCGTAAGTCCAATAAATTTCCTTAATCTGGTCATCTTCCACAACTTCCGGCTTAATGCGGGGAACCGTCTGAACCTTTTTGCCGTCAATAAAAACCTCAATATCATCAGAGTCAGGGAG
>WQTH01000026.1 GCA_009786415.1 Chitinispirillia bacterium
GCGGGGATGAAGTTTTAAGATTAAGATGTTGAGTTGATAAACAAATGACATTAACCAATTAATCGGAGGATATTGTGATGAAGTTGAAATCTATTTTGAGGGCGCTTTGCGCTGGAGCGGTTGTTGCGGTTGTGATGTTTTCTGGGTGCGGGGATGATGGGATGAGCGGGGAGAGCAGCGGGGTGAACGATTTTTTAAGCAGGTTTAGCGAGAGTTCCGGCGGTGACGTTGTAATTATAGATTGCAGTGACTATGGCTATACGCTGACGGTTCGTGCCAATCCCGAAGTTGGAGGTAAGCTCCCAGTGAATGAGGGTACTTGCTATTCCCCCGGTACGGCGGTCAATATAACGGCAACACCAAATGCCGATTAGGTGTTTAGCGGTTGGTCGGGTGCATCGACCGACAATAACACTACGACAATGGTTACTATGAACAGCAACCAAACGTTGACTGTCAACTTCATTAGAATCAATGTAAATCCCCCAAATGGTGGGGTTGTAACAACAGCTGGTAATACTGCAACGGCAATAGCAAATGCCGAATACTGGTTCATCGGTTGGTCAGGCGCATCAACCTCCGAGAATACCACGATAACGCTCAAGATGAACAGCGCCTTGATGCTAACCGCCAATTTTGGACAAATTATATCCGATAGTTTTACTGATTCGAGAGATGGACAAGTTTATCCCACGATAAAAGCAGGTGAACAAATCTGGATGGCGAAGAACCTTAACTATATGACAGGCAACAACTGGTGTTATAATTACGCAGATTCTAATTGTGTAAAATACGGCAGATTGTATACGTGGGAAACCGCGATGAGTGCTTGTCCGGCGGGGTGGCGTTTGCCTGATGCTGCGGATTGGAACATTTTGATAAATACGGCAGGTGGCTGGGAAATAGCAGGAGAGAAACTCAAATCACAAACCGGTTGGGACGATAAATCTGATGGAAGTAGCGGCAACGGTATTAATGCTTTTGGCTTTTCTGCCTTACCTGGTGGGCGTAACATTTCACTCCACACCTTCTACTTCTACGATATCGGCAGTGGCGGCTATTGGTGGAGTGCCACGATTGGTGATTGGGATTACGCCGGGTGGTGCAGGCATCTACCGGTTGCTTGGGATATGGGTAATGGTACTGAGATAACGGAAAGCTGTGGACAGAGAGTCCCCCCTCATATGAGTGCATACGAGCCGGAAGGTACAGCATCAGTACGTTGTATCAAAAATTGATACAGCGCCAATTCGGAGGTATCGGGCGAGCGGGGGAATCCCCCCGCTCATTGAATTCCCGGCAGATTTCTATGTTGTTCGCGCACAAAATTTCCGATGGCGTAGAGCGGGTATACCTTTATTTTGTCGTACGTTGCAAAATTTTCGAGCGATGTTCGTATGCCGAACTCCGCATTTTTTTCTTTTAGGAAGATGTGCATACTCTGCATTTTGCCGGTGCCGCCGGATTTTACCTCAATCGGGATTATTTTTCCTTGTTTTTGCACTAAGTAGTCTACTTCAGCGTTGCTTTTTGGCGTTTCCCGCGACCAGAAGAAGAGATCGTTCTGCAAAGTGTCGGCTAACGCTTTTTTCAATTCCAATCCGACAAATTGTTCGGCGATGGTACCCTTGTTTATCAGCGTAACCGCGTCACCGAGTAAGATATCAGACAGTTCCAGCCCTGCCTGATTTTGGAATATGCCTGTGTCTAACAGAAGGTACTTCATTTTTTTAGGGTTAATTTGTCCTCCAAGCGGAATACCGTTGGCTGATGCGTGGGTAACGGGGATCAGCAGGCCGGCCATCTGCAACACGTCTAATCCTTCCCTGACCTGCCGGTAGTTTAGCTGTTCGACTTTGGCGTGGTTGAATCTCCCACCGCTCTGTTCTACTGCGGCTTTAAACACGGTGGCTATTTGCAGGCCGGGAATCGCGGTTTTGTATTTTTCAAAGTCGGATTTGTACGTTTCCATTAAATCTCTAAGCGATTTTTGTGTATCAAGTATTCTTTCGTTTTTAAGATAATCGGCCACAACGGCCGGCATACCGCCCAACAGGAGAAATCTCTTCAGATAGTCTAAGCATATATGATGATGCGGTTCAGGCAGGGGGATTTCGGGCGATGCCTTGCATACGGCGTCCCAAAGCATATCGTTTCCGCAGGCTTTCAAAAACTCGCTGTAAGAGAGCGGATACATATAACGCGGGCTGATTCTGCCGACTCCGAATGACGGCAGGGTTCTCAGCGCAAATTCCAAAAGCGAACCGGCAGCTATCACGTGAAGATCGGGATAATCCTCATAAAAATATCTCAATGCGGTGATCGCCCTCGGGCAGCTTTGGATTTCGTCAAAAAACACGAGCGTTTTACCGGGAATGACCGGTATACGGAACATGGAAGAGAGTTCTTCACTAATCTTTTTAACCTCGAAATCGCCGTCAAACAAGGTACGGGCTTTTTCATGCCTTTCAAAGTTTACCTCTAAAAAGTGTTCAAAATCCTCACCAAGTTTCCTTACCGAACTTGATTTTCCCACCTGTCTGGCGCCGCGAAGCAGCAAAACCCGGCGCCCCTCCTCCGCCTTCCAGGCCAAAAGTTCGTTGTCGATATCGCGTTTTATATAGAAATTAGCCATTTTTTACCCCTTTTATGGCATTTTTGTTATGACTATAAATGTAATATACTATATTTCTGCACGAATTTCAAGGCGAATATAGTACTTTTTTACACGAATTTCGGGGCGAATTATGTCTCTTCGTGCACGAATTTCGGGGCAAGTTTTGCCGCCGTTGTTGTATGCTGGATGCCGCGTTCGGTATATTTCAGGCACTACGTGCGGATGTTGTCGCCGTAGGTCACAGTCATCTGTGCGGCCATTTTTTGATATTTTTCAAAGTGGCGTAATTTATATCTGAATGGGGCGGAAAACATATAAAAACAGGCAAAATGGTATTTATTTTTTATCCCGCACAAGTTTCACACACTCATTTTTGACCCCCTCAATGCGCTTTTCTGCGTTTGAACTGATAAATTCGTACGGTTCGCAGCATTCATATCGTGCGGAGATACTGGAAGTTCTGGTCAATAAGGGATTGATCTGGATTCCTGTCTGTGATGATTTTGCTCTCCTTGCATATAAAATACGTCAAAATCCGCCAAAAAGCAATTTTTTTATGTTCTAATGAAAATTCCACAGCCCGGCCTCCCGCGCCCACCGCATTGCCTGTGCGTATTCTTGCTGGGTTAGGCGCCGGTTCAGCGGCGGGTATTCGTTTGCCCTGTACATTGGCGTGTATTGGCCCATTATGTTGACGTGTGTATCGGCGCCCAGTTCGGAGGCAGCCCAGCGGACGAAGGCGTCGGTGCCTGCCGTGTTTCCCGGCATGACAAGGTGGCGTATAAGCAGTCCGCGCTGTGCTACGCCGCCGGCCTGTTTGAGTGTTCCGACCTGCCGGTGCATTTCTTTGATAGCCGCGGCGGCGTGGCGCGGGTAGTCTGCGGCGCCCTGCGAGAAGCGTATGCCCGCCTCAGCGCTTTGGTACTTGAAGTCCGGCAGGTAGATATCGACGATGCCGTCGAGCAGTTTGATGACTTCGAGCGATTCGTAGCCTGCGGAGTTGTATAGCAGCGGCGCCGTAAGCCCGTCTGCTATGGCGAGCCGGAGCGCTTTGACGATGTGGGGCACGAGGTGCGTGGGTGTTACTAAGTTGATGTTGTGGCATCCATCGCGCTGCAGGTTGACCATGATTTTGGCGAGTTCGGCGTGGCTTGTTTGGTTTCCGTCGCCGCGGTGTGCGATTTCCCAGTTCAGGCAGAACACGCAGAGCAGGCTGCAGTTGGAGAAGAAGATTGTGCCTGAGCCGCGGTTGCCGCGAAGCGGGGCTTCTTCGCCGAAGTGTGGGCCTGACGAGGCGACCTTGAAGTGTTCGCCGGATGAGCATAGCCCCGCCCTGCCTGCCGCGCGGTTTGCGCCGCACATACGCGGGCAGAGGCGGCACGGGCTGAACAGTTCCCAGAGCGCTTTTTCACGGCGTTCGAGCTCGCCGCTGCGTTCAAGGTCGAGGTATCTGAGGCTTGCCGGCGGCGCGTTTGCGGTTTGAACCGTCCCGCCGTCGGAGCCGCTTTCGGAGAACAGCCCCCGTGCGGCCCCCAGTCCCCCCAGCGCCGCCGCCCCGGCAGCGATGAGCCCGCCTTTAATGAACTCTCGTCGTGACAGCGCCATTTGTCTTTGCCTCCTTTAAACAGATTGGTGTATCTATACTATAATCAGAGATATAGTTTTTTCGTCGTTTCGTGCGGATAACGGGCAATTTGAGCCAATAGTATCAATATATATTATGGTGGTAAAATTATCAAAATCGTGTATGCGTGTGGGGTGCGGCGGCAGGCTGCCCCGTTTATTGTAACGGCGGTTACGATACAAATTTGGCGCGGGCGGTTTGCCGGGAATTATATTTATACTTTATTAATATATCAGCAAACCATTTGGGAGGGGTATTATGGACACACAGGCATTAACTAAAAAGGCGAACGACTACATCCGCCTCGAAAAAGACGCCTTTTTCCGCGGGCAGGTCGAAAAACTGCTCGCCGACGGGGACTGGACGGAGCTGAACGACCGCTTTTATACCGATCTGGCGTTCGGCACCGGCGGCCTGCGCGGCGTTATCGGCGGTGGGTTCAACCGTATGAATATGTTCACGGTCAGCCGGGCCACGCAGGGGCTGGCCAACTACATAGTGAAGGCCGTGCCGGAGGGCGCGTCGGCGGTTATCGCCTACGACTCGCGCAACTTTTCCGACTCGTTCGCCCTGCAGGCCGCGCTCGTGCTCGCCGCCAACGGGATCAAGACATACCTGTTCACCAGCCTGCGCCCCACCCCGGAGCTCTCGTTCGCCGTGAGGCGGCTTGGGGCCTCCGCCGGGATCGTGGTCACCGCCAGCCACAACCCCTCCGAATATAACGGGTACAAGGTATACTGGAACGACGGCTGCCAGGTCACGTCCCCGCACGACACCGACATCATCAAGGAGGTGCTGGCCGTCGGCGACGCCGTTAAGACTGTCGAGAAGGGCGAGGCGCTCTCCTCCGGCAAATTGGTGATGATAGACAAGGAGGTTGACGTCCCGTTCATAAATATGGTCAAGAACTGCGCCATACGCCCGAAGCTGCTGAAGGATGGGGGGAAAGACCTCAAGGTCGTCTACACCCCGCTGCACGGTACCGGCGCGATGCCGGTAGATACCGCGCTCAGGGAGATGGGCGTGGACGTGATTTTCGTAGAGGAGCAGAAGGCGCCGGACGGGAATTTCCCGACTGTCAATTACCCCAACCCCGAAGAGGCCTCCGCGATGAAGCTGTCGCTCGATCTCGCCCAAAAGGTTGGGGCTGATCTTGTATTGGGGACCGACCCCGATGCCGACCGCCTTGGCACCGCCGCCCCGGATGGCGGTAAATTTGTGCTGATTACAGGCAATCAGCTCGGCGCGCTCCTTGCCGACTACATTTTCAGCGCGTGTAAAGAGATGGGCAAGATGCCCGCCAAGCCCGCGTTCATCAAGACCATCGTCACCACCGAGCTGCAAAGGCTTATAGCGGATGATTACGGCGCTGCGACTTTTGACGTGCTGACCGGCTTCAAGTACATAGGCGAGAAGATCCGCGAGTTCGAAACGGGGAGCGACGGGTACAAGTACATGTTCGGCGGCGAAGAGAGCTACGGCTACCTTGTCAACACCGACTGCCGCGATAAAGACGCCGTCTCCGCCGCGACTATGACCGTAGAGATGGCGCTCTATCACAAGAGCCATGGCCGTACATTGCTGGACCAGCTCCGCGCCATATGGAAAAAGTACGGGTACTTTCAGGAGGCGCTTATCTCGAAGACGTTCAAGGGCGAGAGCGGGCTCAACACTATGAATGGGTTGATGGAAAAGCTGCGGAAAGACCCGCCGGCGCTGTTTGCCGGCCAAAAAGTGTCATATGTCAAGGACTATTCCGACGGCACGACGTTCACCCCGTCAACAGGTTCGCGCGACAGGAACATCAACCTCCCGTCCTCCAACGTTTTGCAGTTTATCCTTGAGGACGGAAGCGTGGTAACGGTCCGCCCCTCCGGCACCGAGCCTAAGATAAAGTTCTACGTATCGTGCAGGTCTGAGCGCGGTATGGAGCTTGACGGCGCGATGAAAGCCGTAGCGGGGAAGATCGGGGCTATAAGCAAAGAACTGAACGGGATTGCTGACGCGGCGTGATTGCCGTAGCCTTGATTGGAAGATAAGCAGGTTGATTGTATGCCCACAGGGATGACGCAGCGCCGTCATCCCTGCGTTGCCATATTGTATTAATATCCTTGGTGAAAATATGAAAAGAAACATATACTACGACATCTTCCACCATCCCAATCAGGCGATGGAGACGGCCGGGGCGGGGCGGAGCCTTTTGTGCCGCGTTATCGTGAGGTTCGCGGTGTTTGTGCGGATCATGTTCTCAGAGTTCGTGCACAACCACGGCACGAGCCGCGCGTCGGGCATCGCGTTTGTGCTGCTCATTACGCTTATCCCGCTGATTGCGACAATGGGCTTTTTCATCACTTCCATGACGGAGATTTCGTCGCGGCAGGTGGAGGAGGTCATGTCCATGACGCTGCCGTTCGCCCCGCCGGTGGTTACGGAGTACATCGCCTCGTTTTTTGTGAACGCGCGCAACCTCAGGGGCATAGGCGTAGGCGTTCTCATACTGTTGGCGCTCTCGCTGTTCAGCATTACGGAGCAGTCGCTCAACTCTATTTGGAAGGTGGCGCGCGCGCGTACTTTTTTCAGCCGGCTGCGCACGTTTACAATGGTGGTGGTCTACAGCCCCATACTCTTTTACGTATCGTACTACCTGCGCAACAGCGGCATATTTGGCGGGCTGCCTCAGGATGTTGTGCTGATGCGCGTTCTGCCCATAGCGTTTACCACACTCGCGTTTGCCGTGATGCTGTGGTTCATCCCCAACACGAAAGTGCGCGTATCGTCGGCGATCATCGGCGGGGGGATATCATGCGCGCTGTTTGAGTTTGAGCGCTGGTGTTTCGGGTACTACGTAAACTTCTCCATACAGACGCAGACGATATACGGTACATTCGGCCTGATGGTCTTTTTCCTCATGTCAATATACTTTACAGCCCTGCTCTTTTTGCTGAGTGCCCAGATAGCCTATGTTTACCAGAACTTCCGCCCGCTTTTAAGGGCCGCGCAGCGCTGGGACAGGCGCGTGGGGGATTACCGCAGCTACATTGCCATGCGGATTATGATAGACTGTATCTATGCGTTCATAAAAAAAACGCGCCCGCCGACGCTGGCGCACTTCTGCCAGACATACGAGCTGACGCAGCCGCAGGCGATGGGCATACTCAACTGGCTGATACACGAGAAATTCATACATCAGGTTTACGGGACCAAGCAGTTCGTGCCGGCCAGAGAGTTCGAAAACGAGACGGTAAGTTCGGTATTCTCGGCGATAGAGGACCAGAACCACAGAATATCTGTAAATCCGAAAGATTACACAAAAGAGTACCTGACAAAGTTTTTAGACGGGTACAACAAGCGCCCTTATGGCGACGATATGACGTTTGGTGGTCTGGTGAAGTTGTTGGAGGAGAAAGAGAAAGGGCAGGAGAAGAAATAATGCCGAGTTTACTGATGAGAAACATTTACGTTGGAATGTTGATCATTATCGCCTGTATTAATACGATTACGGGCCAGCCCTACACCTATNCCCCTGCCGACCGGAATCAGGCTGCGGCTGTTAAGGGGGGGGAGGCGAGGATATTGCCGCTAACCTATCTTCGCGAGTATGACCCGATAACGGTGTTTTTCGGCAGGGATGCCGTGCCGGGCAGTGTTGGGCCTGTTGAGCCGCCGAGCCAGCTGGTGTCTATTACGCCCGCCCATCCGGGTGAGTTTATTAAGGTGGACGCGCGTACAATTGAGTTCAGACCGTCTGTGCCCTGGGAGCCGCTTAAGCGGTACAAGGTAACAGCGCAGAAGAGCACGCTTGAGTTGATAACGCTGTTGCCGCTTCCGCAGTCGGTGCATCCGGCGCATGGGAGTGTTGATCTGGCGCCGGTGGGCAGCATCGGGTTTGTGTTTTCGGCGCGTGTTGATCCGCAGGCGCTGTCGCGGCTTGTGAGTTTTGAGGTTTGCGCGCTGCCCGGGGTTGACAGCAGGAGCTGCCGGACGATGAGGCCGGCGGAGTATAAGGTGCGCGAGACTGTACGCGGCACGCTGCAGTATCTCTACCAGTTTACGTTTAATGAGCCTGTCGGGTACGGCCACCGGGTAAAGGTCAACTTAAAGCTTACGGACAGGGCGGATTTTAAGGAGGCGGTTAAGGTATATTCGTTTGAGACTATGCCGCAGTTCGCGATGGAGAGGGCGGGGGCGTACGGGCAGCTGCTGTCGTTAAGTTCAAGCGGTATCTCTTATGACGCGCGTCAGGCGGTGAAGCTTGATTTTGAGCGTACGCTGGTGGTGGAGTTCACCGCGCCGCCCGCTGACCCCGGCCTGTCGGCCGTAAAAAATATGGTCGGCATATCACCGGCGCCGTCTGAGTTCAGGTACCGCGTCGACGGAAAGAGGATAGTTATCAATCTGGGGATAGAGCAGGAGAAGATGTATAAGGTAACGCTGAACCCTGTTGCTATAAAAGACCTCGCCGGGCGCTCGTTGACAAACAGGAGGTCGAGCTCGTTCTTCGTGTTTTTGCCCAAGGTTACGCCGTTTGCGCAGTGGGAGCGCGGGTTTGGGATTGTTGAGCGTTTCGGGCCGCAGCATTTTCCCATAAAGACGCGGGGCGTATCGTCGCTGGATATGCGGGTGTACAAGATTGACCCGCTGCACACCGCGTTTGGCCAGATCCCGCGTTCGCAGGTATCGGTCTACGAATCCGCCCGGCCGCCCGGCCCCGGCGAGGAACCAGTGAGGTTAGACTCAATAGAGAGCCGGCTTTCGAGTTACAGGCTTGAGCTTGAGATCGGCAAGCATATAATGATGCTCGGCAGCCCGCAGTATTCGGAGGTAGTTGATCTTGAGAAGAGCGGCGTCAACAAGTTTCAGAGCATTGACCTTGAGCCGATGCTCGCGTCGGTTGGCGGCAAGGGCAGGCCGGGGACGTATCTGGTCGGGTTCAGGCTGCTCGACGGCTCGTCCAACCGCTATTACACGCGGGTGGATGTTACGGATTTGTGTTTAAGCGCGGTAGAGTCGAAGAACAGGGTGCTGTTTGGCGTTACGAGCTATGCAAGCGGTAAAGTTGTGCCGGATGTATCCATAAGCATTGACGGCATAGTCAATAACAAAATGACGGTGCTTGCTCAGGGGAAAACAGGCTCGGACGGGACGTTTGCGCTTGAACATACCAACGAGTTGAGGGAGAAGTTCAAAAACGCGGTGATGAAGCGCGTTGTGGCGTCTAAGGACGGTGATGTGCTGGTTCTTGACGTACGTGGCCCCGGCAGCGCGCAGGTTTTCGCCGACAACCACTGGTACGGCGGCAGCGAATGGCTGCAGTGGCTGCGGGCCGAGAGGTACTCCGAGGAGCGCGACAGAAACCTGCGCGGTTTTTTGCGCACGGAGCGGCCTATCTACCGCCCTGAAGACAGCGTGTTTATAAAGGGGTACGTGCGGGAGACCGTACACGGCGCTGTCAACCTGCCTCCTAAGGGGCTGTCATACATATTAAGGGTGCACAGCCCGTCGCGGACGTATGTTGATTATCCGGTAACGCTGAATGAGTTCGGCAGCTTTGATGTAAAGATTCCCCCGAAAGATCCCGCGTCCGGGGAGTACAGGGCAGCGCTGCTTACAGATTCAAAAGAGCGGCGTGCTGTAATGACGATTGCGTCTGCGGATTATGTGGTTGAGGCTTACCGTGTCCCGCGGTTTGAGCTCCGCCTGAGCGGCGCGGACCGGATTCCGAATGACGGCCCGGCGGAGGTGCGCGCTTTGGCGTCGTATTACGCCGGCGGGCGTGTTGTTGATCAGGCTGTATCGTGGAAGGTAACGTCGTTTCCCTACGACCACCGTCCACATGGTTTCGCAAACTATATATTATCGAGCGACGGGCGCTACGGCGCGGTGTCTGGCCAGCGGCGGCAGAGCGTGTTTGAGGAGAACGGGAAGACGGACGAGAACGGCGGCGCGTCGATAACGCTGAACCCGCAGGCGGCGACGGCGGGGAATCCGGCCAGATATATCGTAGAGGCGACGGTTACCGATGCCGACCGCCAAACAGTATCGGCGCGGCATACTGTTGTCGCGCTCCCGCCGTTCATACTCGGAGTGCGCACCAACCGCCACATCACGAGCGGCTCGGCGATATCGGCGCGTGTTGCCGCCATAGGNGTTAATGATTCGCTCATTGCCGGGCAAAAGGTCAGCGTAGAGCTGAAGAGGGTAACGTGGACATCTTACCTTACCGATTCCGATTTCTCCCGCGGCAAGCCTAAGTATATCACCGATGAGTCTGTGGACGTTGTGGCGGAGAAGAGCGTACTGACGGGCGCGGAACCGGTGCAGGTTGAGTTTAAGGATCAGCAGCCGGGCGTCTACATACTTGAGCTTTCGTCCCGCGACCGCTTGGGCCGCCTCCAGTCTGTCAAGGTGGATTTGTTTTTAGCCGGAAGCGGCCCGCAGGTGTGGAAGCGGGCAGAGCAGAATGTTTTTGAGGCGGTATCAGACAGAAATTCGTATGAACCGGGACAGCAGGCTAAAATCTTGCTGAAAAGCCCATACAGAAACGCGCAGGCGCTGGCGGTAGTCGAGATGCCAAGCGGCGGCATTCAGCACAGGTGGATAAGCATCAACAACGGCCAGGGCGCGTTTACGCTTGACATACGGCAAAACATGGCGCCGAGGATACCGGTCAGCTTTTTACTGATGCGCCCGCGCGTATCAACGCAGCGCCGCAGTGACGACGGGGTATTGGCGGATGCTGGCAAGCCGGAAACAATAGGGAACACGACGTGGCTCACGGTAAACCCGGTAGCCAACACGCTTGATGTCAGGCTGGTGCACGCGCCGGTCACCACGCCGGACACGACGCTTGAGGTAACCGTTTCTCTCAGGGACCATCAGGGCCGCGCGAGGCAGGGCGAGGTTGCGCTGTGGTTAGTAGACGAGGCTGTGCTATCATTGCGCAAGGAGAAGAGCTTAGACCCGCTTGAGGCGTTTTTGGAAGAGGTACGCTCGCATATAAGAATGAGGGACAGCAGGAACCTTGCTGTCGGCTACCTGCGCTCGTTCGAAAATTCGGGCGGCGATGAGGGGGATTTTGAAGATGTTGACGGGCTGGGCCACATTACCCCGCGCAAGCATTTTAAGACGGTGCCGTACTGGAATCCCTCTGTAAAGGTTGACAGGAACGGAAACGCGACTGTCAGGATACCGATGCCGTCCGACTTGACGAATTACTCCGTGCGTGCGATGGCGGTCAGCGGGCCGGACAGGTTTGGGACCGTGAAGAGCAGGGTATCGGTGCGCCTGCCGGTTATTGTGCAGCCGGCGCTGCCGCGGTTTGTGCGACTGGGTGACAGGATAAAGGCCGGCGGTATCGCGCGGGTGGTGGAAGGTTTGGGCGGCGCGGCAAGCTGGTCAATTGAGGTTAAGGGAATGACGGTAGGGGGGGGCGCCACGAACCGGCAGATACAGCTCGACGGGAGCAGGCCGGCGCCGCTGCTCGCGGATCTTAGTGTAAAAACGCCGCCGTTTACATCGCGCGGCACATTGCAGTGGGATTCGGTTACGGTCAGGATGGCGCTGGTGAGGAGCGCAGATAAAGCGGGTGACGCTTTTGAGGTAAAGATACCTGTATTGCCGGACAGGCAATTTGTCGAAGAGACGCAGTTCGCCCGTATTGACAAAGGGGAAGGATTCTCATGGAATGCGCTGCCGGAGCCTGCGCGTCCCAATACCGCCGTCAATAATCTGTTGATAAGCGATAATCAATACCTGCCTAAGATAATCTCCGCGATGACGGCGCTGGCCAGATACCCCTACGGATGCACGGAACAGATAGTGTCACAGTCGTATCCGTCAATCGTCTACAAAAGTTTGTGGGACAGGTACGGTATTGATTCTCCCGGTCCGCCGGCTGCGGAAAGCGTTAAAAAGACGATGGAATTCCTGAAAACGTCGCAGCACGGGGATGGGCTTTTCGGGTACTGGCCGGGAACGCCGGGTTACGTATATCTCACCGCGTATGTAGTTGATTTTTTGACGGAGGTCAAAAACGTCAACCGTACGCTGAAGCAGCCGCTCGCGTTTGATCAGGAGATGTATACATCAGCGATAGAAGCTCTCAAGCGTTCTCTGCGGAGTGATTACAGGCGGTTCGTAGGCGGTTACAGCGCGTATGAGAGGACTGCCGCCCTCGCCGCGCTGGCGAACAGCGGGCACATAGATATAGGTTACGCCCGCGAGCTTGCTGCTGCCGCCCGTGAGCTTGATGTGCAGGGAGCGGCCAACGTATTCAAAGCCATATCCGAAAAGCGGGACGCGCTGGGCGCCGAATACGCGGCGGTAGAAAAGCAGCTGTGGGCATCCGCCGTATTTGTGGATCGTGAGGGCGAGGAGCATTTCGGAGGATTTCAGAGGAGCAAATCACCTGCAGGAGCGAGGATGCACTCCAATGATGCCACAGCTCTCGCGTCATTCGTTAACGCCGTATCTTTGCCGTCACCGCAGGGTGAAAACGCCGCCCGCATACCGCGTATGGCCGACGAGCTTGTACGTATGGGCTCGCATGACGGCTGGGGCAGCACGTTTGCGAACAGCATGGCGCTGCTGGCGCTGCGAAACATTGTTGACAGCAGGGAAAAATCGACATCAGGCAGCGCATTCAAATTTAACGACGGCGATAAGTCTCAGCAATTAACAATGACCGGCGCGCACTCAAGGCACTGGTCAAACGGCAATGCCGGCAGCGTATCGTACGCCGGTCAGGATGGCCGCAGGTTCTGGGTTAAATTGAGCAGGCGCTACATTCCCGAATCTCCCGGCAGCCACGCCGAAGCCGTGCAGCGCGGATTCTCTGTGAAGCGCGGGGNGATAAAGGTCAGCAAAGGCTCTGCGCCGGAGCGGTTCGCCATTGAGAAGGGCGGGAACACGCTGACATTTAATCCGGGCGATATTGTGGAAGAGCACGTTCAGGTCGTAAACCCGGAAACGCGGCTGTTTGTCGCGGTATCTGTTCCTATCGCCGCCGGTTTTGAGCCGCTTAACCCTAAATTAGAGAACGCATCAAGCGATGCGCGGCCCATGAACAGGAGTACGAGCGGGGGAGACTACAGCGCGTTTTACGATGACCGTGTTGTCTACTTTTTTGAGAGGATGGAGGCTGGCACGTACGACTTCTACTTTAGGACGCAGGCGATTACCGAGGGCGAGTTCTCCCACCCGCCGGCGCGCGCCGAGATGATGTACCAGATGAGCGTATATGGGTCGAGCGCGGGGAGCAGGGTTGTGGTTGTAAAGAAATAGGCTTGGTGGATTGGCTGCGTTCTGTACGTAAAACCGTCCCTTTTCAGATTCAATCTGCCGGTTACTGCAAAATATTGGTCGCCCCCCTTGTATTTGCGGAAAGTTTGTGTTATATTATATAGTTATGCCCACCACCTCAAAAAGAAAGATTTTTATGCGCTTAATGCCTGTTTTGCTCGCTGCCGGCCTTCTTATAGCGGTTTCCTGCACAGATGACAATGAAAAGCCTCCTGTAGGCCCCGGCGGGGGCAATGGGGGCGGGGATGGTACGGGAGTGGTTTTTCTGGGCAGCCCGCCGGTTGTCATCAACGAGATATATTCGGCCAATGCCGACTTCTTAGACGAGTTCGGTGGTGACCCCGGGTGGGTGGAGTTTTATAATCCTGCTGATACTGTTGTCAACCTGAACGGTTATTATTTTACGAACAGCGCCAGCCGGAAGCAGTGGGCGTTCGGCAATGTTGCCGTTGAGCCGCGCGGCTATCTGCTGGTATTCCTCTCCGGCCGCGATATGCCCAACCGCGAGCCGCCGCGTGACAGCATTGACCTTTTGGGGGGATCGGTAGGCGCCTGGACCTGGGCGGACAGCCAGAATACCCCGGTGGCCGGCCGCAGTTCCGCGTACCATCAGTTTTCGAGGAACCCGCCCGGTCTGTCGGGTACGCTCAACGCGCGGGACAACTCCGGTGGGCTTGGCTGGACGACTGCGGTGGTTTTTTTGAAGTTTACGAACTGGGGCGACACCAGTATTATAGATTTGTCCCGCAGTAACCAGATCCTCCTGCGAGGTTTTTTGAGCGAGGGCCTGAAGCTTGAGCTGCGTTTGCCGCAAACGGGTATCGGCGACTGGCAGGGGTGGCCGGCGGTCATAACGGGTACCGGGAAACCTGACGATTTTTATACTGTAGAGCTGCCGTTTGACGGGAGCGCGAATCCGGATTTTAATAATATTTATGGTATCCGCTTAGGAAATACGTCGGAGTTCCGCGGGACTATCGAGTTTAACTTCAATTCGGTCGTGGCGCGGAAGAAGGGTGGCAATGTCCACGCGCCGTTTGAGCTGAGCAGCCGCGGCGGGAGCCTGTACCTGCTGGATTCCGAAGGGTACATCAGGGATTCCGCAGCCTATCCTGCGGGGAGGCTCGGTTTGTCGTATGCGAAAAGAGTTGATGACGGCGCGTGGGCTCTAAGCAAGCCGCCTACACCCAACTCGGCTAATTCGTCCGAGACCTACACCGGCATCGTGCAGCCGCCAACGTCAGCGAGTATCCCTGCGAGCGGTTACTATGGAGATGAATTGACATTCACGCTGCCGCGTGTCAATGACGATATCTATATATGCTGCGATACGACAGGTTCCATACCTGTTGCCGGGAGCGGTGTGCGGTCCGGCGTTGCTGTAACTCTTACAAAGACCACCATGATGTTATGCGCTCAGTTTATGGACGGGGCGTACCAGAGCGATCCGGTGATGCGTACGTACATAATAGGCGAGCCGCTGCCGAGTCTGCCGGTCGTGTCCATTGCCGTTAACCAGTATGATATGTTCAGCTATCGCGAAGGGCTCTATTCGAAAGGCCCTAACGCCAGCGGCGTCGAACCTTACTATGGCGCGAACTTTTGGCGGGATGACGAGCTGCCTATACATATAGACTTCATGGAGGGCGGCGCGAAACAGATGTGGAGCCACCCGGCGGGTATAAGGATTTTCGGCAATTGGTCCAGAATGCATTACAAAAAATCGGTCGTTATCACCTTTAGGGAAGAGTACGGAGTCAACCGTCTGAGATACGGATTATTTCCTGACTATCCGCATTTGACAACCTTCAAGCATTTCATTTTGAGGAACAACGGCAACAATTTTCCTCAGGACTATATCCGCGATATGCTCATGACATCGCTCACCGATGGACTGGGGATAGACTATCAGAAAGGGCGCTCTGTGCTCGTCTATTTCAACGGGGTGTACTGGGGTATCCACAACTTGCGTGAGCGTGCCAATGGCGATTATTTTGAGACCAACTACGGCATAAATGAGGATTATATAGACCTTGTTAAGGCGAGCGGCGAGGTGAGCCGCGGGTCCGATGCCGATTATCAGGATATTCTCAGGTGGGTAGGCGGCAGGACGTTGACAAATGACGATCTGGTATTGCTGGATCAGCGTTTTGACATAGACAACTTTACCTATAACCATATGTGCAGGATATACTACAACGACAGGGACTGGCCGGGGAACAACATAAAGAGGTGGCGCGAGAATGCCCAGCCGTCAAGGTGGAAGTGGTTAATGTACGACACCGACCACGGCTTTGGCAGTTACGGTACGGGTGAGCAGTCGCATCTTGGTGCACTCGCCTTTGCTACCAGAGCAGATGGCCCGGACTGGCCCAACCCGCCGCATACTACGCTCATGCTCCGCAAACTGCTGGAGAACAAGAGCTACAAAAACACGTTCATCAACCGCTTCTCGCTTATCATCGCCACGTACTTCGCGCCGGAGAGGGTGAGTGCGAGGATAAACGCGCTGATGGCGCCCATAGAGAGCGAGATACCTCGGGATCAGGAGAGGTGGATGCAGAATGTGAGGCTTATGAGTTCGCAGCTTGATGTAATCAGAAACTTCGGCAGGAACCGCCCTGAGGTTATGCGCAAGGAGATTGAAGAGTTCTTTGGGTTGAGCGGTGCCGTTGATTTTGCGGTATCGGCCGGCGGCAACGGTAATGTATTGATCGACAACCTGCAGGTGCTGAACGGCAGCGCGACATTTAAAGCGTATCCGTCTGTCCCTGTAACTGTAAAAGCGGTTTCGAATCCGGGTGCGGTGTTTGAGGGATGGAGCGACGGTGTAGCGGGCACGGAGCGCGTTGTTAATGTTGATGGACCGGTAACGCTTGAGGCGAGGTTTGGGCCCGCTTCATTTTAAGCTATAACACAGATAAAGAAAGAGTGCTATGCGCGTAAATCCTTTTTTGCCCGCCGCAGTTTTGGCCATAATGTTCTGCGGCTGTGACAGCGTTAAGCCCCCTGTTGATAACGGGGGCGATGGCGGCGATACCGGTAAGGCAATATTTTTGGGCAGCCCGCCCGTATTCATCAACGAGGTTTATTCGGCCAACGCCGGTTTATCGGACGAGTTCGGGGATGATCCCGGCTGGGTAGAGTTTTACAATCCGGCTGATACGTCCGTTAATCTCAACGGTTACTGGCTGACGAACAACGTAAACCGCAGGCAGTGGGCATTCGGCAACGTAGTTGTGGAACCGCGCGGTTATCTGCTTGTATTTCTTTCTGGCCGCGACAAGCCCGATTTAGAGCCGGCGCGGGACAGTATAGATTTGATAAGGAATACTGTGGGCGCGTGGAGCTGGGCCGACAGCCAGCTTGATCCGCCGCAGAGCGCGCGGCCGGGCGGGAGCACTGCCCGGCAGACATTTGCATCGGGCAGGATTACCGGGGCCCTTACGGCCGCAGACAACACGGGAACCGGCGGGCTTGGGTGGTCGACTGCCGAGGNAGTGATGAAACTGCACGCATGGGGCGATGCTTCTGTCCTTGATATCTCCCGTGTCAATCAGATTCTTATCAGGGGGCAGATAAACAAAGGCGCGAGGCTGCAGGTTGGCCTTATACAGCCGGACAAAGAGAGCTGGCTGGGGTGGAGTACTGTTTTGCGGGGTACGGGGGTTGAGAACGATCTATACGTGATAGAACTGCCGCCGGAGGGCAGCGGATTTCCCGATCTGGCTAACATCTCCGGTATACGCCTCTCAAACGTTGCTAACAATTTTGGTACGATAGATTTTACGTTTACCTCCATGACAGCGCGGAGGCGGGCGAGCAATGTCCATGCGTCGTTTGAACTAGGCAGCCGTAGCGGGAACCTGTTTCTGATGGATTCCGACGGACACATCCGCGATACCGTGTCGTACCCGGCGTCTACGCTGGGCTTGTCATACGCTAAAAGCGCGGACGGCGGCGCGTGGGCGTTGAGCAAGCCGCCTACACCGTACGCCGCGAACTCAAGCGAGACCTACACGGGGCAGGTGCAGCCGCCGTCGTCTGAGGGTATCCCGAAAAGCGGTCATTACGAGGACGCGCTGACATTCACGCTGCCGCGTGTCAACGATGAAATCACCATCTGCTGCGATACGACCGGGCGTATGCCTTCCGCCGGCAGCGAGCTGCGCTCCGGAGCCGCCCTTACGTTGACGCGCACCACGGTAATGCGCTGCGCCCAGTTCATGGCCGGCGCCCACCCAAGCGGCCCGATAATGCGCACGTACATCATAGGCGAGCGGCTGCCGAGCCTGCCGGTTGTCTCCATAGCCGTCGATCCGTACGATATGTTTGACGAGACCGACGGCCTCTACTCGTTGGGCCCCAACGCGAGCCCCAATATGCCCAACTTCGGCGCGAATTTCTGGCGCGATACCGAGTTGCCCATACAGATGGAGTTCTTCGAGGGCGGAGCGCAGCAGGTATGGAGCCACCCGGCCGGGCTGCAGATCTTCGGCAACTACTCACGGATGCAGAACAAGAAGTCGGTTGCTATTTACTTCAGGGAAGAGTATGGGCAGAACGCGCTGAATTACGGCCTGCTCCCGGAACACCCGCACCTGACGCGGTTCAAGAGGTTCATCCTGCGCAACAACGGCAACAACTACGGCCTTGATTACATCCGCGACATGATGCTTACCTCGCTTACGGAGGGGCTGGGGATAGACTACCAGAAGGGGCGCTCGGTTATTGTGTACTACAACGGCAGGTACTTCGGCATACACAACCTGCGCGAGCGGTCCAATGCCCACTACTTTGAAACCAACTACGGAATGAACCGTGAGCTGATAGACCTTGTTAAGGGGAATAACGAGATAAGCAACGGTTCCGACGACGACTATCAGGATATCTACCGCTGGGTAGGGAGCGTTACGCTTGATGACGAAAATTTGAGGCTTTTGGGTGAGAGGATAGACATAGACAATTTCACAAACTACTTTCAGGCCCAGATCTATTTCGCAAACAGGGACTGGCCGGGGAACAACCTGAAGAGGTGGCGCCTGAGTTCGCCGCCTACGAAGTGGAAGTGGTTTATGTACGATACCGACTACAGTTTCGACTATCCCTACGACGCTAACCGGGGGCTGAAGATGCTGGAGTTCGCGACAAACCCAAGCGGCCCCGACTGGCCCAACCCGCCGCACTCTACGCTTATGCTGCGCAAGCTGCTGCAGAATGAGAATTACAAAAACGCGTTCATAAACCGCTTCTCGCTGCTGCTCGCCACATATTACGCGCCGGCAAGGGTGGAGGCGAGAATAGACGCGCTGATGGCGGCTATAGCGAGCGAGGTACCGCTGGACCAGTCGAGATGGAGGCTGAACGCGTCGTCTATGAATAACCACCTCAACAGCATCAAAACTTACGGCAGAAACCGTGCGTCGCAGATGCAGCAGGAGATAGAGGAGTTTTTCGGATTACGCGGCGCTGTTGACGTAGCGGTATCGGCCGCCGGCAGCGGTGATGTGCTGATAGACAACTTGCCGGTGCTTAACGGAAGCGCTGCGTTTAAAGCGTATCCGTCTGTCCCGATAACCGTAAAAGCAGTTCCCAATCCGGGTGCGGTATTTGAGGGGTGGAGCGACGGTGTTGCCGACGCGCAGCGCGTTGTTAATGTTGGCGGGCCGGTAACGCTTGAGGCGAGGTTTGGGCCGGCATCGTTTTGACAAGAGTTTATCTGGTGATGACGGCGGGCGGGNATCGATATGAGAGTTTTATCTGTGCTGATTAATAAAAACGGGCGCGTGTCGGTACCCAAAACCGTTGTGCTTGCGCTGATTGCTCCGCCGCTGATATTCATCCTCGCCGCGTTTGTTTTGAGCTTGACGGATATCCGCCTGAAAAAATATAACCCCTCGTGGATTATCCTCGATCGTAATTACAGTTTTATCGCCGAAATAGAATCGCCGGATGGCGAGATCGGTTATTGGCCCGCGCCGGATACGCTGCCACGGACGCTTGTAACAGCGGCGCTTGCCGCAGAGGACCGCCGGTTCCGGCAGCATATCGGTGTTGATATCAAATCCGCAGCGCGCGCGTTCGTCAACAACTATATCAAAAAGAAAAATTTTTCCGGAGCGTCTACAATCGCCATGCAGACGGCGAGATTGCAGCGCGGCGGCGGCAGCAATATCTTTTCCAAGGTCAGGGACTCATTCGCCGCGGTTTGGCTGACGGTGATTTACGGGCGCGATAGAGTCCTCAGGCAATACATCAGCATATCCCCATACGGCAACAGGATCGCGGGCGCGCCGTGCGCGTCGAGGCGGTATTTCAGAAAGCCGGTGCAGGATTTAAGCCTCGCCGAGAGCGCGCTGTTGGTATCGGTCCCCAGAGCGCCGGGCAGGATGAATCTGTTTTCGCATCATGGATTTCTGGCGGCGCGGTCGAGGGCGCGGTTGATTATGGGGCGGTGCCTTGAGTATGGGTGGATTGACAGCACGGAATACAAACAGTCGATGGCGGAATTGGCGACATTCTCGATACCGCCCAGGGATATAAGGGAGGAGGGGGCGATACACGCTATTATCAGATATAAGAATCTGCTTCACGGTGATAAAAATATCAACGCAAAAGGATTGGTTGTATCAACGATTGATATGAATATCCAGCGCTCCGCCCAAAACGCGCTCACCAGCTATCTGAAGAACATCAAAGGCAGCGATGTGGAGAACGGCGCAGTCATCGTTATCGACAAAAATAATCATCAGGTATTGGCCTACGTAGGCTCCGGCGGGTACTTTTCATCCTACAACGGCATGCACGACTACGCGGCTGTCAAAAGATCAACCGGCAGCCTGCTTAAGCCGTTCATCTTCGCCTTCGGAATGGAGGAGTTAGGCTACACCGCCGCGACGGTTTTGCGCGATGTCAACCACGATTTCGGAGAAGGCGCGCGTTCGTTCATTCCGGCCAACAGCGATAGGGATTTTTTCGGCCCCGTGCTGTATAAATACGCGCTCGCGAACAGCCGGAATGTCCCGGCGGTACATGTGTTGAAAGAGCTGGGCGTCAACTCCGTATACAAGCGCCTCGGCGATTTGAAACTCGCCCCTGACGACGGGCGCGGTGATTACTATGGGCTGGGCCTGTCGATAGGCGGGCTGTACTGCGGCCTGTCGTCAATTTGCCGGGCATACCTGACATTGGGCAATGAGGGCAGGATCAGCGACCTCGTATGGTTTATGGATGATACGGTACGTCAGCACAGTCAGGTCATAACTCAACACTCAGCTATGATGATGCAGAGGTTTCTGGCCGACCCGTTAGCGAGGCTTCCTACGTTCCCGCGCAACGGGTTTTTCGAGTATCCGTTCCCCGTGGCGGTGAAGACGGGAACGTCCGACAGTTTCAGGGATTCGTGGTGTGTCGCGTGGAGCAGCCGCTATCTTATCGGTGTTTGGCTGGGTAACGCAAATAACCATCCGACAAAGCGGGTAAGCGGCTACACCGGCGCGGCGCCGCTTGTCAAAATGATAATGATGCGCCTGCACCCGCAAGAGCGCGACGGCTCGCAGGGCGGCGCATTCCCCCCGCCGCCAGGATGGCAGCCGTTTCCGATATGCCGTCTGACAGGTTTGCTCGCCGATGTTAATACGCCGTACGTTACGAGCGAATTTTTTGCGCCGGGAACAGAGCCGAAAGAGGCAAGCAATGTTTTGCGCGTTTTGCCGGTAGATACCCGCAACGGCTTGCTTGCAAACATGAGCTGCCCCGAACGGTACCGCGAGTACCGCTCGTTCCTGTCGTTCCCGCTCGAATACGAATCGTGGGCCCGCAGCCAGGGCCTCCCGGTCGCTCCGCGCCTGCAAAGCCCTTACTGCCCCGGTGAGAGGTTGTCCGACAGCCACAAAATAGAAATCACCTGGCCACGCTCCGGCGCCCGGTTCTTCATAGACCCGGAGATGCCGCCCGAACAGGCATTCTTATCTGTAAACGCCGCAGCCGAGCCAGAAGCCGAAAGCCTGCTGTGGTTTGTAAACGGAGAGGAACATACGATGACATCACCGCCCCACACCATCCGCCTGCCGATGCAGAGCGGCAAATACGAACTGCAAGCCGCCATACCCGGCACGCCGGTCAGGAGCAGGGCTGTCAGGGTGGAAATCCAGTAATACGCCACAAACTGCCTAATCCTGCAAACACCCTGAATCCCGCTGGGCCTGGATTCTGAACTTGATGCGCCACTCATTACCGTTGCCCAATTATACAAACGGCCGTATATGTTGCAATTAGATTCCTGATTATTGTAACAAACGCTACGGAGCGTTCATTGTTCGGACAATCACAGTTTCAAGATCTCGTCTACTGTGAGGCCAGTACCCTTAGCGATATCGTCAATAGACATTCCCATGGCTTTAAAGTTCATCGCAATTTTCAACGAATTTCTTCGTTCGGGCTGTGGCGTGATGGGGAATTGGCCCCTTATGCCTCCACAGTCCCCAAGATCAACCGTAAGACCATATTAGCCTGATGCCCCGCGCAGATAAGCACCCGCGGCGACATTAATCCCTCATCGGCCTCTGTCGACTCGTCACCGCAAATGTACAACCGTCCCCTCATGCGTACGGATGTTTTAATATCGTTTGCGCTGCCGATGCCGGCTATGCCGGAGGCGGCTACTATTTTTGTTTCGGGTAGGGATGATAGCAGGGTTGATACGAGGACGGCTTTTGATCGCGGGCAGTCGAATGCTTCGCAGACTATGCCGTATCCATTAAATATATCGGCGGCGTTATCCTCGGCGATAAAGGCATCAACCGTTTTGATTTTGATGAATGGGTTGATATCCGCCAGTTGATTTTTGAGCGCCTCCGTTTTTTTCATTCCGATGTGTGAGACGCCGAAGTGCTGGCGGTTGAGATTGCTTGGCTCGATGACGTCGTGATCGGCAATCAGCAGTTCGCCCACGCCGAGGCGGGCGAGTGATACCGCGATGTTGGAGCCGAGGCCGCCTGCGCCGGCTATTGCCACGCGGGCGGATTTCAGCTTTTGGTGTGTTCCGGGGGCGTGGCGGGATACCATCATTGATTCGAGTTCGCCGCCTTCAACGCCTGCTCCGTTCAGATTGACTTGCATTTGTCAGCCTCCTCCTACGAACCCGACGATTTCAAGGGTGTCATCATCGGAGAGGATTTCGGACGCGAGGGCGTTTTTGGCGATGATGGCGCCGTTTTTTTCGACAGCGACCCTTGTGGGGTCGTAGCCGTTGGTTTCGAGATATGCCTTGAGGGACATTTTCGATGACAAGGTGATTTTTTTCCCGTTGACGATCATTTATCCATCCTTAGCGGCTTAAAGCCTTTTAATCTTAGCGCGTTTGCCAATACCGATACCGAGCTCAAGCTCATTGCCGCAGCGGCGAACATTGGGTTTAGTAATGGGCCGCCGAAGAGATGTAATACGCCGGCGGCGATTGGTATTCCTATGACATTGTAGCCGAATGCCCAAAATAAGTTTTGCTTGATGTTGCGGATTGTCTTTTTGCTCAAATCAATGGCGGTTGGGACATCAAGCAGGTCGCTGCGCATCAATACGATATCAGCTGATTCTATCGCAACATCAGTCCCCGATCCTATTGCTATCCCCACATCAGCCTGTGCCAGCGCAGGCGCGTCGTTTATGCCGTCGCCGACCATTGCTGTTTTGTATCCGTCCGCCTGCAGTTTTTTGATCTCGTTTGATTTATCCTGCGGCAGCACTTCGGCAAGCACTTTGTCTATACCTGCCTGTTTGGCGATGGCGTCTGCGGTCTTTTTATTATCGCCGGTGATCATGGCTACTTTGATGCCCATCCTGTGCAGGCAATCTATCGCAGCGCGGCTCGAAGGTTTGATGACGTCGGCTACGGCGATTACGCCGATGATCTCTCTGTTTACCGCAACATACATCGGAGTTTTTCCCTCATCCGCAAACTTGTTGTAACGCGTGAAGAAGCCGCTCTTGTCCGTGATGTTGTTTTCTTCTATAAGCCCTGTGTTTCCCACCGTAAAGACAGATTCGTCGGGATAATCCGCCTTTGCGGTTACGCCTGAGCCGGTTATGGATTTAAAATCTTTCACCGCTATAAATTTCACATCTCTCTCTCGCGCATAAGATACAATGGCCTGCCCCAATGGATGCTCTGAATACTGTTCCAGCGATGCCGCTATTTGCAGGGCTGCGTTATTCAAAACATCCGGGTCATCTGAAACGATGTCCGTTACAGCGGGTTTGCCTTCGGTGATGGTTCCCGTTTTGTCAAATACGACGACGCCAACCTTATGCGCCGTCTCAAGCGCTTCGCCGCCCTTGATCAATATCCCGTTCTCCGCGCCCTTGCCCGTTCCCACCATAACTGCGGTAGGCGTGGCGAGGCCCAGCGCGCACGGGCAGGCTATTACCAATACGGATATGAAGATAGTCAGCGCAAAACCAAAATCCCCGCCGGTTCCTGTAAACCACGCGATTGACGATACCAGCGCGATGACGCACACAAGAGGCACAAAATACCCCGAAACGATATCTGCCAGCTGCGCGATAGGCGCCTTTGACGTCTGCGCGTTTTCGACTAATTTTATGATTTGCGCGAGCGCGGTATCGCTGCCTGTCTTCTCCGCGCGGAATTGGATTGACCCGGTGGTGTTTATTGATGCCGCGTAAACCGCGTCGCCGGATTTTTTGTTGACGGGCATACTCTCGCCGGTCAGCATTGATTCATCAATAGCCGTCCTACCCTCAATTACGCATCCGTCAACGGGAATTTTCGCGCCGGGTTTGACGATAACGGTGTCGCCGATTTCCACCTCGTCAATCGGGACCTCTTTCTCCTGCCCGTTTTGCAGGATGATGGCCGTTTTTGGCGCTAATCCCATCAGCTTTTTGATAGCTTCGCCGGTCTTGCCTTTTGAGGACATTTCGAGCGTCTTTCCGAGCAGTATCAGCGTTATGATGACGCCGGCGGTTTCAAAGTAGAGCGGCATTTCCATAGTCCCAGCCGCTGTGTGTTTTGACGGCGTCATGATGATCTGATAAACGCTGTATATGAATGCCGCGGATGTGCCTGTCGCTATCAATGAATCCATATTAGGCGCGCGTCTCAGCAGGAGCCTGAATCCGACTGTGTAGAATTTGTATCCGGCGCATATTATGGGTATCGTCAGTATTAATTGAGCGATGCCGTGGGTCAGCGGATTGGCCGTGTGGCTGAGAATTGCCGGCATTGGCAGGCTGACGCCGGGNATCATTGGGGCCATTGATATGTACAGCAGCGGCGCTGCGAATACCGCGGAGATTATCAGCTTTGTTTTCAGGGTGCGGGTCTCTTTAAGTTTGCGCGCCCTTTCCTCATTCGTTGCCGCCGTTTTTGAACTTGATATCGTCAGCGCCCTGAACCCCTCTTTTTCAATCGCCGCCCTTATGGACGCCTGCCTGATTATCTGCGGATTATAGGTAACAGACGCCTTTTCGGTTACTAAGTTGACAGACGCGATGCTGACCCCGTCCAGCCCGTTCAGCGCTTTTTCGAGCCGGCTTGAGCATCCGGCGCAGTGCATGCCGTTTACCGGTATCGTGATACTGTTCATCGAAGGCGTCAGCAGCACGGTTCGCCCTCCTTTGGCGGCCTCTGCCTTTTTTTAAGTATTCCCTCGCCGCCCTCGCCCGGCCCTACTACCCTTATTGTCCCGGTTATTATCCCCATGCCGCAGCTGAATGGCACGCGCCCTCTCTTCTGCGGCGTGAATTCTATTATATTTTCGCCCGGCCTGAATTCGTGGTTGATTCCGTATTCGCGTATGATGAGCCGGTTGTTGCACCCGTTTATGCTGCCGTCCGGCGCGTTTATTATCCACTTTACCGGGCGCCCCGTTTCTACCCTGATTGACGGGTAGGAATATGGCGACAGCGTGCTGTTTATGAATTGCGGCCCGCGGTCTATCGCGATGTCAAGCGCGGCACTGTTCCCCTGCCGCAGGGAGGCTATGGGCACCCCGAACAGGTTCCACCCCTGCGACAGCATACATAGCCCAAGCACCGCGACCATCACCCCGCCGGCGGTTACCACTTTTTTCGCCGCCGTTTTGCCTATGGCCGAGCTGAACGTTCCGAGGCCGAACATGAGGGGTACGGTTCCGAGGCTGAACAGCAGCATGGACAGGGCGCCCCTGGCCGGGCTGCCGGTAGAGAGCGCGTAAATCTGTACGACCTGCAGCGGGCCGCATGGCATGAAGCCGTTGAGCAGGCCGACGATGAGCGGCCCCTTGCTGCGGTATATTTTTTCGTCGATGAATTTCGGCATCTTAGGAAGGAACCGGCGTATCCATGGGAAGATTTGGAGCATATTTATGCCGATGATTAGCATAAGCGCCCCGGCGGCCAGTTTTAGTGCGCTCTGCGCGGCAACCGAAAACGTAACGGCGGCCCCAAGCGCCCCGGCGGCGGCGCCTATCATGGTGTAGGAGGCCACGCGCCCGACGTTATAGAGAATTGACGGGAGGAGGATGGATCCGCATATGCTGCCGGAGGTATTATTGGCGATGGCGGCGTTATTGGCGTTGATATCGTTGGAATCACCATTTGTGTGGGTATCCACGGCGTTGGCACCAACATCTTCGGAACCCTCTTTTACGCGGATACCGCCGTATCCGGCGGCATCAGTAACATCAACACAGCAGGTCCCCTTCGAAAGGCATTGCGGCAGGCACTGCGACAGGTTTATCCCGCCGCACACGGCGATGCAGTGGACCGACCCCAAAAGCCCCAGTATGAACAGCACCCCGTAGCTCATGTCAACCACGCCGAACCTTGACGGCAGCAGAAAGTTCAGCAATCCTAAGTGCTGCAAAACGAGGTATGTCGCGGCGATGATTATAAGTATGCCCGCCGCGCGCTGTACATCAGTCTTTGGCTTTTCCTGCGCCATAAAACAACCGTCCCCTCCACCGCTGTCCCGCGCGGTTTTGTTGATGTGGCTCCCCAAACGTATAATATAATTTTTGCGGATAAAAAGAGTACGGAATTATACGCTTGATTATGCACTCCCGGCGTCAAAAATGCCTTCCACACCCCAAAATCGGCGTTCGCGTTAGAATTTTTAGAAAAATTTTGATTTGTGTGCGGAAGTGGATATCTTCATCAAAGAAGGTAAAACAGAAACACTGCTGCAGTTGTGCGGATTCCGCCTCGATGTCCAAGACTCGCTTAAAAAAAATATAGACATCGTCGTAAAAGGCTGCGCGGCCTATATCGAAAAAATTCTGCCATCCCGTCCCAAAGAATACGTTTATAAGGTTTGGATTTATTTAGCGGCGTAATGTATATTGTGGTATTAACATCAATCCCATACGGTTACCATATGCGCGAATACTGGATAGCATTGAACAGCATAGACGGCCTCGGCCCTGCCCGAATCCGGCGGCTTTTGGAGTGTTTCGGCACGCCGCAGGCCGCGTTTTCGGCGCCGCCGGCGCTGCTTTTGGACCAGAAGCTGATTCCGCCCTCAAGCGTGAAGGATTTTCAGCAGCCGGAGCGTTTTTTGGACGGGGCCCGCGCCCAGATTGAGGCGTGCGCGGCGAGCGGGGNGGCGGTATTGACCTTGGACGACGCGGACTACCCCGTCTACCTGAGGGAGATTTACGCCCCGGCGCCGGTGCTTTACGTTAAGGGCGACCTGTCTGTACTCAAGAACCACGCTCTGGGCATTGTGGGCACGCGCTCACCCACGCGCTACGGCATTGACTGTACGCGCCTGCTGACCGCCGAGCTTTGTTCCAGGGCGGTGATTGTGAGCGGGCTGGCGCGGGGGATAGACACCGTGGCGCACGAGCACTGTTTGGAGTGCGGCGGCAAGACGGTGGCGGTGCTGGGGNGCGGGATCGACCGCATTTATCCGCCGCAGAACAGGGGTTTGGCGGAGCGCGTTTGCGAGAATGGGGCGCTGGTATCGGAGTTCCCGCCGGGCACTATTCCGGAGGCGTACAACTTTCCGCGGCGCAACCGGGTTATAAGCGGCATTTCATGCGGGGTGATAGTTGTTGAGGCGGGGGAGAAGAGCGGGGCGCTTATCACGGCTGATTACGCGCTCCAGCAGAACCGGGTGGTTTTCGCGGTGCCGGGGCCCATAACTTCGCCGATGAGCGCGGGGACGTTCAGGCTCATCAGGGACGGCGCGGTGCCGGTGCGGTCGGCGTCGGATATTTTTGAACACATATCTTCCGTTACCTTTGCCCCGGCGCTGTCCGCACAGCCGGGAAAGATTCGGAGCGAGCAGCCGCCCGCGCCTGCGCCGGAGCTTGCGGGGAACGAGGCCGCTGTTTGGGGCGCCCTCTCCGACGACCCTAAGCGCGTAGACGATATCGCCGAGATATGCGGCGTGGAGATACCGCTGCTCTTTGGGGTATTGCTTAGCCTGGAGCTTAAGGGCCTTATATCGCAGCTTGGCGGCCAGCAGTTCAGGAGAGCGCAGTGAAGAAGAGCAAGATAGCGCTGATCTCGGTTATATCGCTGCTTGTAGTCATCATACTCCTTATGCTGACGTTCGGCAACTATGGATTTTTGGACGCGCACCGGAAGTACAGGCATAACCAGACCCTTGCCGCCCAGATAGACTCCGTGCGGGCGGAGGTAAAAATGCTGGAGGAGGAGATAGAGCGCCTGCGTAACGATACCGCCTATATTTTGCGGGTGGCGCGGGACAAGGGGATGGCGCTGCCGGAAGAGAAGGTTTTTCGTTTTGTGCAGGAGGAGGAGAAGTGACTGCGGTATGGCGGCTGCCGCCGCCGGTATGGGTATCGGCGTGATTGCCGGCGTGGGAGGGCATCCGCTATGAGCGCGGAAAAAACGGAGTCGGTGATTTTGTCGGTATCCCCGTTTCGGGAGACAAGCTGCGTATTGAGGCTGTTTACCCGTACGCGGGGGCTTGTGCACGGAATGGCCAAGGGCGTCCGCAGCGGCGGCAAATCTTCGGTGCCGGTTGACAGGGGCTTTTTGCTGGAGTCGCAGCTGTACTACAAGCCCAACCGCGATATGCATACGCTCGGCAGTTTGCACGTGATAAACTTTTTTCCGGGGATCCGCTCTGATATAATAAAATCGGCGGTGCGCGATATCGCGCTTGAACTGTATCTGAAGTCCATCACGCAGTCGGAACCGCACCCGGAGCTTTTTGAACTGATAGCCGCGTTTTTTGCGGAGGTTGAGGAGTCGCCGCCGTCAAAAAGCCCCTACCCGCGGTTGTGGCGGTTTATCTTCAGTTATTGCAGGCTGGCAGGCTTTGGCATAGGGGAGGAAGCGGAAGGCGTAAACGGTATAGACAGCGCGGTCATCAAATCGGTTAATGGGATTGGCGGCGCTGATTTTGACGAACTGTTCAGCCGTCCTAAGGGCGAGTGCATCCGCGTTACGGAGGNGTTGCTGCAGTACTGCCGCCGGCATTTTGATATTCGCGCCCAGTTTAATTCGCTGGAGTTTTTGAGGTCGCTGCGGTAAAAAATTGTTATGGAAAGAGTGCTCTTATGTTAAAAACTTTGCGGGACAGGGGGATAAGGCACATGCTGAACGCCAATCAGTCGGTAAGCAGGGTCGCACAGGTATTGGAGGTTAGTTTGAAGAGCGGTTCGGCGAAGGTGAGGGTTTTGCTCAACGGCGAGGCCGAGCCGGTGGACATCTCCTTCAATTACGCTTTTGAGGGTAAAACGGTGAGCGTGACCGGCGTTAAGACGAACCGGGAGTGGCTAAACGGCCTGGCGGAGCTTTTTAAGGATAAGTACTCTTCGATTGACATAAGCAAATACGGCGCGTTCGCCCAAATCGCCGGATATTTTCTGTAAATGCCTGCCTGCGCCAATAACCGCAGCCGTTTGGGTTATTGTGCCGGCGGCGCGGGTTCGGTTTTCCGCCGCTGCTTTCCACCGCCCGGAAAGGCGGCCTGCCGGAGCATCATTTTTTCCTGTTTGTTTATGAATTCGTCCAGCACCGTTTTGAGTACGTTCGCGACCGGTATGGCGAATATCATCCCGGCGATGCCGCCCAGCGCGCCGCCCACCGTTATGGCGATGATGACGAGTATGGGGCTTACCGAGAAAGAGGAGCCCATGATCCTTGGGTTGATGAAGTATCCGTCGAACTGCTGCGTGAACAGAAGTATGACCGCGGTTAAAAGCCCCGTTTCCCATCCGTTGCTGAAGATGGTTATGAATACCGCCACTATGGAGCCGAAGATTGAGCCGAAGTAGGGTATTATGTTTACCACGCCCAGCATCAGCCCCAAAACCAGCGCGTAGGGCGACCCGAGCAGAAAGAACTGTGTCGCGGTTATGGAGCCCAGAATGAGCGAGTCTAAGAACTGGCATGTCAGGAACTTGCGGAAGCTCGTGTCTACAAGGCGTACGTATTTGAGCGTGGCGTTCCGCTTGGCTACGGATGGTATAACCCCGATAAGCCTGTGAAAAAAGATTTTGACGTGGTTGTACTCCGCGAGGAAGTAGAGCGTCGAGATAGCTGTGAGTATAACGGCGAAAATGCCGGCGAAGAAGTTTTGGGCGAATTTGAGCGAGGTCCCGACGTTAAGGTTCAGCGCGGTCCAGGGTTTGGACTCCAACAGGGGGTTGATTATGTCGTCTATGCCCAGCACCTCGGCGTATGGCAGGCCCCTTATGTAGGTGAGCCCCTGTTCTATGTATGAGGGTATAAGTTTCGTGAGCTGCATCGCGTTTTCGTAGATCATGGGGATGAACCCGCGCAGGCCGAAAGTTACCATAAATACAGTTATCGCGCAAATTACGATAATACTTATGGGTCTGGCGAATTTTTGTATATAGAGCGGCTTTTTGACCTTTTTGATTTGCCGCTCAAGCCACGAGACCGGAATGTTTATGCAGTAGGCGATGACGAACCCGAAGAGGAACGGGCTGACGATGCTGATAATTCTGTTAACCGATCCGGCAAGCGAGCCGAAGTCGAACATAACTTTATAAGCGATCATTACTGTGAGTATCAGAATGAATATCTGGAGATACTTTCTGGCGTTCTTCGCAGCTTCGGCCCGCCCGGCCTCTTTTTGGGGATCGTTTTGTTCCGTCATTTATTTCACCTCTTCCAAAGTTTTTTTCTGACTATCAGGTACTTTGTATTATCCGGTTTTTTCTTGAACCACAGCCCGCCTATGACGCTTACGACCGCCGCGCCAACAATGCCTATTATCAGGTCGTTCATGGTGTCTACGAGGCCGTGCCCCTGTTTGACGCTGGTTATCAGATATGTTACGCCGTCTACCTCCAGTTCCTGAAGCCCGTTACGCCAGCGCTGCATATTGTAACCGCCAAGCGTGTCTACGTAGTACTCGAAANCCTCCCACAGCACCAAAAGGGCCAGCGCGAAGCAGAACGAAAAGAGGCCGGCGAAAAACGGGGAGAGCTTCATGTAGCCCTCCTCGCCCCTGCTGAAACCGTACACTATTGAGAATCCGCACGCGGCGATGACTAACCCGCCAGTAAGGTGCAGAAGTTTGTCGAACAGGAAGACGTGGTCGTAGAAACGGTATATCTCGCCCAAAACAAAGTGCGCCAGAATCATGAAAGCGATGGTTATGTTGATGAGCCACGGTATGCGGAAATCGTACTTCCTGTGCATGACAATGGGGATGCAGAGCAGCAGGAGCGCCCCAACGCACAGGGAGACGTGGTCGAGCATCTTCTCGACCTGATTTATTGGCGGAATAAAAGAGGTAACGATGCTCGCAACCATGGTGCCGACCGTTACGATCAGGCAGAACAGGTAGAACATAAACACCCGGCGCGACCCGAATATGTCGATGATACGGGATGTGGAAGGCTTTTTGTCGGGATTTACGTTCATTTTACGGTAACTGCTCCAGTTTTTCACAAATACGAATTACGCCGCACCAATATAAATATATATTATGGCGCGTGGGGGTAGCTAAAAAATAATTTAGTACAGTGCTAACCCCCAATTTGCCAAACACGGCAGATAACTGCCGGCAGAGCTGCAAATCTCTATCTCTTCTCGGCATACTTGGTAAATTCAGCAACTCCAGATATATATTCCAACACCATATCTTGTCCGAGGGGGTTAAATTTGCGGAGAACCCGGCCCATCCCTCCGGCAGAAAAAATTACAAAAACTTACATCCCTCCCAGCCAATTAATTATATTATGGCGGTCAAGTATATATGCAACAACGGGATAGGGGAAATTTCGAGTATCCGAACAGAAACAGTGTTTGGAGGCATTATAGAAAGGGTTTTGTATGAGTAAAGTTGTTAGATTCACATTGACGGCAATGTGCGCCGCAGTTCTCGCAGTGCCGACTGTAGCACTGGCCCAAGACTGGATCGGTACCGGCGGCAATGGGATGAGCATCACAATCCTGACCCCGCAGGCAAAAGGCCTCCCGGAAAATCAAAGCCACCTGCCCGCACTAATACAGGGTGAACTTATCAGCAACTTTTCGAACTATTCCGCCATTTCGGTGCTGGACTGGGAAGAACGCGAGGCTATACTTGTCCGCCTGCTTTCAGGCTCTTACAGCGACAGCGTAGCAGAGAGCGCGGCGCAGGAAGTTGGAAACGCGATACCAACAACCCACTTCATGCAGGAAAGACTAATGAAAACTCCGACTGGCTACAATCTCCAAATACGTATTGTCCAAACCAGCGACAAAACGACGGTTGCCTCGTTTTCGGGAAATTTTACTTACGACGAACTGAACAACCTGACGGGTATACGGCGGGCCTCGCTGGAACTGCTCCCCAAAATGGGTGTAACGCTCACGGCAAAAGCGCAGGAAGAGCTCGCAGGAGCGGCGGCGCAAAACCATATTACCGCGCAAACCGCACTCGCGCAGGGCGTTACCGCGCAGAGGCGGGGAACCGAGGTCGCGGCGTTGAGCTACTACTTTAAGGCCGCCGCGTCAGACCCGTCGCTGCTGGAAGCGGTGAACCGGTCTTCGGTACTTAATGCCAATATATCAAGCGGGAATATGGGGGATAATATCCGCAACGAGATACAGTGGCGCAAACAGTGGGTGGACAGGCTTACGGAGACGGAGCAGTTTTTTTATGAATTTTTAAAGACGGAGTCTATGCCGTATACGCTGTCTTACTTGGATGCTATTCATCAGGAGGATATTAATTTTCAGAATGAAACCGTAACTCTAAGCATATATACGTATTTGGCTGGTAACGAGAATTGGCCGCATCCGATAGAGCGTACATTACGGGCGGTGTGGGATGGGTTGAACGCTACGGGGAAAAAAGATTCATGGCAGTTAGGCCGCTGGCCGCAGCAGGGTGTTGGCATTAAGGATGTTTTTGCAACGCGGAAGAATGATTTTTCTGTGGTTTTTGAGCTGGTAAATAGCCAAAATAAAGTAATAGGCAGGCAAACTTTGCAGACAGGCGGTTCTTGGGGGTTAAGCGGCAGCGGTCGTCCCTCCGTTAATGTCTCCGATGCCAGCGTAAAAACTGTGAGTTTCCAGAATGTCAACGCTAATGATATAACGGATAACCTGACTATACGGGTTGCAAGCGTGAACGGAATAAATGCGGAAACTGTGGCCAGAAATGGGGTCTTGCAAATACGTGCCGTCTCAAGAGGTAGTTTTACGGATTCAAGAGACGGGAAAAGTTATCGTACGGTAAGAATAGGTACCTTAACATGGATGGCCGAGAATCTCGATTATCAAACAAATAATAGTTTGTGTTATGGTAATAATACGTCTAACTGTGCGAAATACGGGCGTTTGTATACTTGGGATGCGGCGAGGAGCGCGTGTCCGGTCGGGTGGCGTTTGCCTACTGATAATGATTGGAACAATTTGGTTCGGGTTGCCGGTGGTAATGTCGCTGGTAAAAAGCTTAAATCAGAAACCGGTTGGAGCGGAAAAGGTAACGGTACTGATGAATTTGGCTTTTCGGCCCTGCCCGGCGGCCGCCGTTGGGGTGTCAGTTTCATCAGTGCCGGCTACCGCGGCAACTGGTGGAGCGCCACGGAGATCGATGCGAGCAGCTTCGCCTGGTTCCGGAACATGGGCCACAACGGCGACGGCGTGGACAGGGGCTACAGCAACAAGTCATTCCTGTTTTCGTTGCGTTGTGTTCGGGACGTGCGCCCGTAAGGCGCGATTAACATAGCGCGGTGAGACTCCGCGCCCGGCAAAGTTTAGCGAACAGCCGGTACCAAGTCTTTGGATTCGAAGCCGCGAGGTTAGGTTTAAGCGTAGGACAGGGAGTACGAGAGCCGCAATGCGCAAGCGTGAAGCGATAGAGCCTCGTAATAAAGAAAAGCGGAAGCCGATGTACTTTAGTCTACAGCAGGTAGCAATGCGTAGATGGCCCAGAGCGGGCATCATTATTCCTGATATATTCGTCAATACTGTCAACGATATACTCCGGCCCGGTTGTGTGCAGGCCCTCCCAGCAGTCGGTTATGAAGGCAGCGGCCCCGGTTTGGCGGAGGNATTTCCAAGTTTCGCCGCCGGTCATGCCTTTTTGGTCCTTGTAGAGCTCTACGCAGGAGGCCAGAAACCATATTTTGCCTTCGGGCTTGGGGATGTTGTTCATATCTGCTCGCACGGGAAGGTGATTTCGCCTGTCGCCAGCTCCTCTTCGAGCAGGTCGTAGAGCAGGTGGTAGCTGAGCCGCCAGACTTTTGTCTCTTCGTCTTCTAAGGTCTTGTAGAGCCGCGAGCCGTAGAGCGTTTCGGCGGCGTCTTCCAAGCACAGCCCGCGGTTTTCCATCAGCAGCCGCAGTATCCCCGGCGTGATTATTGCGATGACCGGCGAGATGTTTTGAATCATCGGCCCGTCTCCCCGGCAGAGTAGGCCCTTACGAATTTTAGCATAGAGAGGGCTTTGTCGGTTTTCAGGCAGATTTGGTCAACGAGTTTGCTGGTTTTCAGCATGATCAGCGTGGCTTCTTCGTTTATGAGTTTGCTAAG
>WQTH01000027.1 GCA_009786415.1 Chitinispirillia bacterium
TGCGAGCTCAAGGCGGAAGGGGCGCTCCCGGCCGCCCTCAACTACCGCTGCGGGCTTATAGCCTCCGCCGACGCATTCATGCACCGCCCGGAAGACATCGCCAACCTGCGCAGCCTTTTCCCTGACGTTGCCGCGGTGGAGATGGAAAGCGCGGCGATTGTCCACTGCTGCAGCCTGTTTTCCGTTCCGGCTATAGTTATACGCGCCATCTCCGACATTGCCGGCGCAGAATCCCCCGTTACGTTCGACGAGTTCTTGCCCATCGCCTCAAAGCACTCGGCGGAAATTGTCCGGCGCATAATAAAGATAAATTGAATTATCCCGGCACGCTCTTATATTGCCGGCATTTACGCAAAGCCGAGGGCGTTTTTGTAAAATCTTAGAGAACGCAGGGGGGAGTTCGCAAAATTGTGCCTGTCGGCCCATATCGCCGGAGCTTCGCGGCGGTATGTTTTCTCCACGGGAACCTTACGGGGATATATTTCCAGCCTCTGCGCTGCGGGCGACCGGGGGCTGTCGCTCATGCGTGATTTTTTTGCGGGGTATAGGCTTTTAGGTAGTTTGGGAATTTGAGAGAGATTTTCAGATTTCTGTAAGTCTGCTATTTTCAGGCGTTTAGTCCCCACATCGAACGGTTTTCTCAAATTTCTCAAAACTACCGGAAAGTGGGTAAAATTACCGATTTCATCGCGTAGTTTGGGAAATTTTCGTTTTTTTGCTAATTTATTGGTCGAATAGCGATAGCTGGGCGGTGGATTGGTATTTTTCGGAAATTACCTGCCTTACGTGCCGCTCGGAGACGCCGCAGGCGAGAGCCAATTCTTGGGTGTTGGTGCCGTTAAATGACCTTTCAATGTGCTTTCTAATGGCTATTGAAAGGCCGTTACGGGGGATGTAAAAGCGGCATCCGGGAAAGTTGTGAGCCAGACATTGGGCCGTTTCAGGGCCACATAGCTCGGCAACCCTATCGAGGTGCTCGTTCGAGGATCTGCCGGCAGTTGGAGCCGGCTGCTTGGAGAGGTGGATGACATCCTCGCGGTTTAGGCCGAGGCGGCCAGCTACCGTGGCGGCGTTGTAGCCGTTGTAATTATCTTTGACGTACTGCCAATCATCAGCCTTTTTGGCCGATGCCGGGATGTAGATTTCCAACCCCGGCATCTTGGACATAAGCGCCAACGCGACATCCAGACCACAATGCAGGGCTACCTCCTGCATTTGCTCCGACTGGATATCGGTGGCGCTTATACCGGCCAAAAGAGGTTCAGCCAACATCTACTGCCGCCAGATCGAGGTTGATCTGCTTGTACTCGTCGGTGTCGCCGACCCGCTTATATATCCTTATATAAGCCTTGGAGCCGCTGATCGTGATTGACTCCTTGATCGCCTCCATCGCTTTCATCCAGAGCGGGTCCTTGATGTCTACCTTGAGCAATCCCATAATCCTCTGAGTGCTGAGCTTGCCGGCGTTGTTGCTTTTGAACGCGAAGTTTACCAGTTTTCTTAATTCGTCGGACGTGTCCGATATCCAACTTTCCAGACATTCGTCCAGCAGAGCTTTGGCAGCCTCCAAGGACTCGTCGAAAGTGATGTACTCGTTGATCGAACGCTGGACGCGATAGCGGCCATCGTAGGAGGTGAGGGTGATGTTGCCTTTGAGCCCGCCTACCTTAGCATCGAACCGCTCCGCGCTCAGCTCGACGAACGCCTTAACATCGGCCATCGCCTTACTCTTGAAGGCGGCGAGCTCTTCGTTCAACAACAGGGCTTTCGCCACAATCTCATATACGAGGTTGTTACGGGCCTTGTCTATCTCCTTTACGATGTCCTCCGGGACAAGACAGCCGCGGTGATCCATCATAAAGCCTTCCGGTATTTGTACTTCTTTTGAGCCTGACATAATTCTACACCTCCTCGGTTTTGGGTTGTTGTTTTTTCATTGCCACCAGCGTTCGGATCACCTTCCCGACGCGCTCACGCGGCAGCCATCTGATGTGGCTGATTTGAAAGCGCTTTTCGAGAAAGTTATTGAGAGCTTGCGCCCTCTCAGATTCCGGTGCGCGGGAGACTTCGTTCCACATTGCGCGGATCATCGCCTGCTGTTTGAAGGTCGCCACTTCGTTACTGTCCGCACAGCGTACCTTGCCGCTTAAAACATCGTCCGCGCTTGCCGTCTTTACGCGCCGGGGCGGGAACGATAGGGCACCGCCGGGCACTAACCGCATCAGCGCCTCAATCAGTTCCTTCACTCCCGGCCCTGTCAGTTCTTTCGATGATTCCACACCGAAGCCCGAAAGCAGGGCACGGTAGTCTTCGTCCGCCATGCCTATCTTCGACTTCAGCGTGTGGATCATCGAGAGTTGGCCACGTGTCGCCATCAGGACATTGCCTCCAACTTTACGAACTTGCCGGCAGCCTCTATGACACTTTCGTCGATCGCCATATTATTAATTTTCGCAATGTGCTGTGAGCGTGTTACTATTTTGAACAGGCGGCGGGTGTTCCCGGCGCTTTCCCGGTGGAATGCCTTGTGAAGTGTCTCGCCGCAATCCGGCAGCAGTACCGCGAGTATTGCCGAGGTATCTTTCTCCTTGAGCGCGATCAACTTTATAGCGATACCTACCCGGCTGTAGAGCTGTGCGTACTCACCGTTGAGACCTTTAAGATTAGCCAATAATTTGGGCATACCTGTCAACAGAATGCCGATGCCGGTTTTGTCGTGGAGACGGCGCAGTAACTCCAGCGCCTTGTACGGGAGCTGTTCGGCCTCGTCTACAATCAACAAGCGACCGCTGCCTTTGAGCCGACGGCAGCACTCTACGAAGACATCATAAAGATTCCCGCGGGACGTGCCGCCTATAAGTTCACGCAATTCGCCAAATAACACTTTAGCCGTATAGCACGGGTCGGCCTCAATAAGGATTACATCGGAGTGCCGCCTTGTGTATTCGCGTACCGACTCGGTTTTACCCAAACCCGCCGCTGAATAGCAGACACCTATTTCGCCGACTACGTGGCAGTTACGCGCGATTTCAAAGACACGCTTAGACGCCGACGTTTCGATGAACCCCCTTTCTATCTTTGGCGATGCCGACTTGTCTTTTTCGCGTGCCATAACCGCGAGGACCTTCTTGTAAACAGCCAATACATCACCTGGATACTTACCCGCCGCGAACTGGCTAAGCGTAGCCGCGCTGATACCGGCAGCCTTAGCCATTGTGGCCAGAGACCAGTCACGCTCTTCAAGCCACGTTTTCAGGTCGTCCCTGAATTCAGCCACGCTGAACTTCTCTGTTGCGTACTGCGCTTTTCCGCCGCGCACTCCATCATTAATGTCTACCATCACTTACCCCTTCCGTTTATGGTTATAAAGTGGCGCGGCGGGAGTGCCGCACCGGTTGTATCTATCCCGCTTTAAATATTGCAACTTCGTTAAAATCGTCTTCATCGTCACGATCTGCTTCCAGACCGAATAACGGCTTCTTGCGCGGTGGGACAATACTGTCCATACCGAGGATGGACATATCTTGTAGACCCTCCTCCTTCTGTGCCGCTATTTTGGCGAGTACTTCCGCCTTGCTCGTTATCATTATATGGCCGTCCGTATTATGGATATTAGAAAGCTCTGTACCGTCATCATTACTTGCCGCTTTAGCGTATACGCCTAACCCGCGAAGCGCAACCTCCGGCGTAATGACGCAACTTGGAACAGCCGCTTCTTTAGTAGCCTTAATCACATAACCCTTCATATTGGAAGCCTCCTTCAACTTGTCCCGACCGATGTCATCATCAACATTGAAAGGAACATCCCAAACCGCTTTAGCGCTACAGATAAATGCGCAGGTCGCCGCATCGTATACATCTGCATAGTCTAACGCGCTATGCAGGCGCTCAAGATAAACCTTTCGGCGGTCTGGCGGTTGAATGGTTAGTGGTATATACGTACCGCGCAAATCACTATCTCTAATTCCACCGCGAGCCATAGTGAGGTCTTTGGATGTTCGATAGCAGAGTTTATCGAGTTGGTCTATAGGTATCTCCCGCACCTTACCATCTTTTCTTGCAATAGGGTACTCTTCATTCCAAATCTGAGACGGCGACAGCCCCTTATGGTGGCCCGACGTGAACGGCATCTTTGGCTGGACGTTTACAACATAATCTTGAAGACGCCTTACAAATTCGTCAAAAGTCTCTATTGCGCCGGACGCTACATTTTTTTCAAGGCACTCCGGCTTTTTAGCTACGCTTCCACCACAAAACCCTTTGAACCACACGGATGTACTCGCGTGAAGCGTTCTAAACATCCGCTCGATATGCTTTGTTTGCGGGTTGTACGGGATTGCAAAGTGAACCTTCATACCCAACTGATGAGCCATAGAAAGGCGCTTGCTGCCCTTCCGGCCCCCTGTGAGGTCTTTTGCGCGAAAGTCTTTGCCATTATCCACGAGAATACTACTGGGCGCTCCATACTCTGACATTGCCGCGTAAATAGCGGTAAAAATATCGTCTGCGTTAGGGTCGCCAATATAAGCAAAAGCCGAAAGTATCATCCGCGACTTAACGTCTGCCCAAACAGTAACCCACGCGCGCTGGGGCTTTTTATAACCATTAACCATCACGAGAGTATCAGCCAGAAAATGGTCGGCCATCCAATACTCTCCGGCAAGCACTCCGCTATCATCCCTTTTGATATACGGGGCGCATTTTCTGTTATATGCGGCAAAACCCTCTCTTGCCAAAACGGCCACAGAGTTGGGGGTTCTGTTTTTATACGCACGGTCAAGCGTACCCACCTTTGGAAGCCCCGTCAAGCTACTGCCGTTCTCAATCTCCAAGCCTGCGGCAACTTGCCACGCTTTGGCCTTGCTGACCCCGGTGTTCATTTCTATGCAGGCTTTATAGGTTTCATACATAGACTCAGGGGCAGTCGTCTTGCCGCGATTTTTGCCATAGCCACCGAGCAGGGCGGCTTTGCCACCCTCGCGGAACTTTTTGAGCTTCGCGTATACTGTCTTAACAGTAATCGTTTTTTCGGGATGTTCTTGGTTGTATTGCTCAACGACCGCCGCAAGCGTCAATGTTCCCCTGTGTTTTTGGTAATCGGAGACAATCGGGTAGTAAGTATCAAACTGCACCCTGTTGTAATGCGGGGCGTTATTGTAGAGTTCGAGGAATTCCATATCTAACCCCGCACTCGGCGTATTTGCTGCCATGGGTGGGCCTTGAACAGCTGTAGGCTCCACTTCACAAACCGGGGCACACTCTTCCTGCGCCGGTTCTTGGGGGACAATGGCGTGGCAACGCTTTTGGATGTTGCCGGGGAGAGTAGACAATAATACCTCCGCCCCGGCAGGGGACGGGCGATAACGCACGGGCCTGCCGTGCGTATCACGGAAAGCCTGTGCGGTTACTCCCATCTTGTCAGCGACATCTTTAAGCGCTACCCACACCACTCTTAACCCCCTTTTTACAAGCGTTTAAGAGCTACTCAATACAGTACCCATAACGAGCGCGGCAACTCATCCACCGACCGTGAGCCTCTTTCTCAGACAAGGTAGCATCCAACAGCGTGCAGCCCTGATACTGAAAGTGCCGCGCAATAGTCTCGCGGGGGCCCATAACAATATCCTCGACATTGTGGACAAAAGGCAGCCGCACCTTGCTGAAAGAAACGCTGGGTTCTTCATCATAGCCGCAGATAACGACAACCTTTGACTCCGTGTCCGTATAGCCGCCGGGCTTTTTCTTGGTACGGGGTGGGTAGAACGCCAACACGTCTTTAGGGACGAGGTTCCACGCTGCCGCCAGCTCGTAGGCTTTGTGGGCGTGGATGCTCAAAGCCTCAATCATAACCAGCGACTCGTTCAATATGTGGCTATGTATCGGGAACGCGGCGAGCGTTTCGACCTTCGAGTTATAGAAGTTGGGCGAGGCATAGACTACGCCGTGGCAGTCCTCGTCATTAGCGGGGGCCTTGGGATTGTTCGTCTTCTTGGGATTAATACCCGCTTTCGTCAGCCGCTTTTCTTCGCGCCGCTCTTCGGCCTGCTTGCGGAGCTTCTTCTTGTTGACAGCGTCACCGCTACGGATGCCGTCGAGGAGGGTGAGCTGTTTTTTTGCAGGTTGAAGGCTTAACTCGTACGCGCAGTTTATAGAGATTGCCGCCTCATCGAGAGCGTTTTGGACGGCTTCTATGGTTTGATCGCTGTAAACAGCCTTAACGTTCTCATAAGTACCATGACTACCCAAGCCGGATACCCGTATAGCATAATCGCGCGTTTTTTCACCTTTGCGGATAGGGTAGGTTTGGTTTGGGATGTCCACTCCACCATTTTTTGGCGGAGCACCCCGGCGTTCCCCTACATCCGCAATAACCGCTTCGGCAATAGCCAACATCTCACGGGGCGTGAACGGCTTGCGCTGGTTGTTTTCCTCTATCTCTGCGGCCTTAGGGTTAATAAGTGTCTTTATAATGGCAGGGATAGCCTCTCTTTTGAGATGGTCTCTGTACGCCATATACCTCCGCCCACCTGCCACAAGGAGATACTTACCCGTGGTAGCTGTGGACGCAACGACCGTAATTGGGTGCTGCAAACCCGTCTCGGCGATTGAGTCCGCAAGCCCCTTGGTGTCACCGTAGTTTTGACGGAACCGCTGTCCAAGGACAATGTTTTCCAATGGGATTTCGGTCACAATATCACCGCCCTGCACTCCAACAGCTACAGCATCGCTTTTACTTTTCACAAACTACCTCCTCTGGTTTATGGTTTAAAAGTTCAAGTACTCGTTCCGCAACTTTACCCATTGCCACCTCACGCGCAAGCAGGGCAATAACATCTTTGTCATTTGGGTTAATCAAGCCTTTATACTTGACGATTCCTTGGGCGATTTCCTCTTGGTTTGGGAATACGTACATTTATAGTTTCACCTCCGCGCTCATATCTTTTAACGCTTCTCGCAGTACTACGGTAATAGCTGAAAGGTTTTTAAGTACAAAGCGACGTTCCACATCTTTTGTTGCGCGCCCAAAATTTTTAAAAAACCGCACTCTGTACCAAGGAGAGTTAGACACCTGTACCACCTCAAAGTGCAAACTCCTCAGTGTAACAGGGGTGTTTGTACAACAATCCTCTTCAACCCTGATAACTTCATCCGGGTCAGAGAAAAAACTCTGTACGTCAACGCCGAGGACCTTTGCAATAAGGGGGAGTTTGTTTGCCCTAGGGTACTTACCTGCTCCCCAGCCCGATACACTGGATTGGTCTACTCCAACGGCCGCTGCCAACTCCGCCTGCGTCATACCTGCCTCGCGCATGGCCTTTAGGATGCGTGGGCCAATGGCGGTAGCCCCTCCCGTATCTCTACTCTTTACCATCACACCAATCCCTTCCGTTTATGGTTTTTTGGCAGCACTACACCGCCAATGCACTTTATTTTGCAATAACCTTGACACGATACTTATATTATCTATGCAACACCAACCAGCTCTTTTGCCAGAGCCGAAAGTTGTTCGTTGGTGAAGCCCTCCACCGCATGTAGGATCCGTGCGGAGGTGACTTCGCCAGAAAGGACTTGAATCACATTGGAGTGGTAGAATCCGTTGCCTCTGGCCCACTCGGCCGCTTTTAGGCCGGAATAGGCTAGTGCAATGGCAAAATTGCGCTTTAGCATAGGAGCTCCTTATAGAGTGATTACTCTGTATCGACGTAATTTAACAACACTATATAGTAAATTTACATTGTTTTGTTGTAAAAAGCAAGGAAAAAATGAAAAAAAACGACTTTTCTTTAATTCGTGAGATTTATAGCCTTCCCCAAGGCGATATTGCGGTGGATTTCGGGCTTTCCCAACAGACTTATGCAAAATATGAGACTGGGAAAACCCAGCGAATCCCCATCGAGTTCATAACGGCCTTCGCCGCCCGTTTCCACGTGAATTTGGCGTGGTTTCAAAGTGGCACGGTAACGGACAGAATGCGGAAAGATGTAAAATTCGCCATAAAATTGCTCAAAGACCCCTATGATGCCACCAAGCGCCTAAATGTCCCAATAGCATTCCTTGGGGCGATTGGCGAGGGAAAGGTAATCCCCTCAGAGGAGTTCCTTGATAGGGTCAACAAGGAATATCTCAAGGCCAAGGAAGAAATCGTGGCAAAAGATGAAATAACAGGCGAAACCACTCATATACCCGAAGATGGCTATCCAAAGATAATTTTCGACCTCCAAGCCGAAAACCGCCGCCTAACCCAGACAATAGACCATCTGAACAAGTATATTTCGTTACTGGAAGAGAAGCAGGGAAAATAAATGTGCCGAATTCGGCACATTTTCCGCGACTATACATTTTTATCCCCAAAGGTGCCAACCTCCCCCGCCCGTCCCCTGTGCCACCGTAAGAAAAAATTGGACATTTGTAACGCTAAATATTAGATTATTATAGCTACTTAATAGCTATTTTATCAACCATAACAATGAAAATCGGGGGTGCGTATGTCCTTGTTTGGCCTGAAAGAGAAGAAGGAAATTGAGCAGTTGACGGCAACTATTGAGGCCCTAAAGGCACGATTAACTCCGGAGCAGCAAAGGATAGACGTCTTACGGGAAGAAATAAAAAAATTAGAGGAAAAGAAAGTAGCCCAGCAAACAAGCATTACATATCAGGACGGCAAATTAAAATATTTGCGTGATACTATCGAAGTTAAAAGTGCTGAACTCATTCTTGTGGAAGAAGAGGTGCTTCTTCAGTCATTCGGTCTGTACACGCCAAAATACGAATTTTCAAATGCGGAAGCATACAAAGCAGAGCTTGAGAGGATAAGAACCCGGCAAAAAGAGCTAATAAAGACCGATTTAGCAGTTACGGGGAACGCGAACTGGACAGTTGACGGCAGCGCCGCTAAGGGCAAAAAGATGTTAAAAGATATGCAAAAGCTCCTTTTGCGGGCCTTTAACGGTGAGTGTGACGAAATCGTAGCGCGTGTTAAATACAGTAACTTTGACGCGAGCCTGAAGCGGATCACGTCATCTCGCGAGGCGATATCGAAACTTGGTCAAATGATGAGATTGGAAATTACTGACAGATACTACAATGCCAAAATTGACGAACTGAGGCTGGCGCTGGAATACCAGCAGAAAAAGCAACAGGAGAAGGAGGATCAAAAGGCCATCCGGGAACAAATGAGGGAAGAGGCCAAACTCCAGCGGGAGATAGAGGAACTGCGTAAAAAGGCTGAAAAAGAGCAGAGCCACTACGAGAACGCGCTTCTTAAATTAAACGCTCAGATTGATAACGCATCTGAGGCGGAGCGGGACGCGCTACTTGCCAAGAAGCAGGAGATTGAAGCGAAGCTCGAAGACGTTGAAAAGGCCATAAAGGACGTAGACTACCGGGCGGCAAACCAGCGGGCCGGCTATGTGTACGTTATTTCGAACATTGGCGCGTTTGGTGAAAACGTGTACAAGATAGGTATGACCCGCCGCCTCGACCCGCAGGAGCGCGTTGACGAGCTCGGCGATGCCTCTGTACCGTTTGATTTCGACATCCACGCCATGATCTTCTGCGAGGACGCTCCCGCGCTTGAAGCGGCGTTGCACAGGGCTTTTGAGGGCAATAAGCTGAACTGGGTAAACACGAGGCGTGAATTCTTCAACGTGTCGCTCAACGATATCAAGCAGGTCGTTAAAGCCAACTATGACAAAACCGTCGAATTTATAGAACACGCCGACGCTGAGCAATTCAGGACCTCTATGAGAATGCGGGAGCAGTCGGTAGCCGCGTGACGGAGTAGGCGGGCCGTGACCTGCGGAGCAGGTCACGGTGTTTTTGGGGGATCATCAGGCTGGATCTGAACGCCGGAACTGGAACGAGAACGCGGGGATGGTGACGTTGGATACCGCCGCTGAGAATCGGAAAGTTAATGTACCGTTTAGTCCAAATGTTGCCGTCGCCACAAGGTAACCGCTGGCGTCGGTGACAGAAAACGGAACCGCCACCACATCGGTCGGCCGAAAAGCCAGCGGAACAGTACCCTCCTGAAAGAAATCCCTAGTTAGGCCAGCGGCGTTCACAGTGACCCCCGAAAGTCTGGGGATGGACACCGTGATCAGGCTCGTCAGCGAGACATCATCTGTGAATACCTTCAAAAACGATGCGTACTTGCCGTTGAACGCGGGGTTGTCTGACTCTACCATCTGTTCCGTATAGTGGCTGTGGAAAGGGAGGTTGTACACCGGCAGCACTCCATCTACGTCTGTCGAGAGGCGAACCTTCCCCTGATTCCCCTCGCCGTGCCGGTGCGGCCCGTAGTTCTCCGCAGGCAGTATCCCCTGCACCTCGTCGGACAGGGTAATCTTCCCCTGAGTTGCGCCGAGGCCCGGTGTGCCGGTATGACGGTGCATACCCTGATTCGCCGCCGGCAGCTGGCCGGTAACCTCTGCAGCGTTCGTCAGATTGATCTTATTGGCGCTGCCGTCCTCGTCTTTCCCGTCGTGGCGGTGGCCGCCGAGATGCCTGAAGATGCGGTTCAGGAACTCCGCCGTTACGATCGTTCCGTGCTCAAAGAATGTTTTAGGCATGTTTAAACCTCCTCATGTTACCGACAAGTCCGGTCATGGTTATTTCCTCCCGTTGTATGCAAGTGAATAGTGGTTACCATCGTTGAATCTGCCGCCCCAGCAACCGCCGAGAGATTCCCAATACTCGCCGAGTTCTCGGTGATCAGCCGTGGCAGGCAGATACTTTCCATCTTTGAACAAGTTGAGGTCGATTGCCAGCCCATCGAAGTGCAAGCTTGACGCCTTGCGCTTGCCGCCGCCGCAGACGGTGCAACTCCTATCCGTCCGGGCGTTGCCGAACGTCAGCGTGTAACCGCGGTTATACGCGAACGCAATCAGCAGGCCGACCATGTACGTGAACCGGAACTGCCACGGGTTCATCGGCGTCAGCTTTGTAGGCAAGGGCGGCGGGGCGGGCGTAGCAGCTGGTGCTGCCGTAGCAGCTGCGCTATTGGTCTGCTTCACGGGGGTGAAGAGCGGCGCAAGCGCCGCCCTCACCTTATCGCACTCTCCGTTATTCTTGCACAGCATCGCCGGCCCCCTCCCCGCCCTTACCGGACGCATCTACTATGCCCTGCGCGACCACGTAAGCGGCCGAGACGACGGTGGACAAAACCGGCTCGCCCGCGGCAACGCCGGTGATGATACCGGCGATCGTCACCCACAGCTTACGACTGCCAAGCTTCCTGAAAAACTTTCTCATACTGCACACTCCTGTGAAAATGGTTTTGGTTATAGTTTACGGATGCGCCTGTCAAGCGCATCCATATTATCCTCATACAAACCAGCTTCCCCTAATCCACTCACCACCGCCGCTGTAGTATTCTACGGCGAGGTGCGGGCGGCTACCCTGACCGTCAAGTTTTAGCCCGATACGCCAGTCCCACTCGGTGAACGCTGCTCCGGTAACGTCCTGCATATAGTAAGTCCATGCCCCGTCAGTATAAATGCACCTGCCCGGCGTTGTGGAAAGTGGGTTCTGTACCGTAATCTCTCCGGGAGATAGGCTGGCAAATCTGTTTTGCGGGTTTTGTGCGACAAAACCTGCTGCGGACATCTTGCTAACCAAACTGCCTGCTGGTTGTGCCACATATGTGGTCACATCGCCCGCTGCAAGCCCCAAATGCCTATGGCCTACATTATACCCCCTGTTGTGCAACGATATCAAATCATTGCCTGCTCCTCCGCCGGGCGGGTTCGACAGCACAATAAACGGGCCTGTATTGGCATCGCCGACATATCGCTCCCCTGTTATCTGTCCACGCGATTTCAGGGTTAATGAGAAGTGGTACTCGCCGGCAAGAGAGCGGAGGGCAATTTCGTTGGTGTCAAACGCCCACCCCCAGTGGCCGGGCTCAAGTCGGTCATCTTTGAAGTTCTCCTTCAAGTCCTCCACTATGCCTGGCACTGCCGCGCCGCCTATAAAATGATACTTCCCGTTCAGGTCGCGGCAGACGATTTCGTTAGTGTCGCCAGCGCGCGCCCACTGTCCGGGCTTAATGTGGTCATCTTTGAAGTTTTCCTTCAAGTCTTCTATCCTAATAACATCCGCGACTAATACTTTTGCGTTAATCATACCTACCCCGGTCCTTGTTTTGATAATAGTTTTAAGTTATACACAAACCGGCGTGCCGTGTGTGCCCGCCGGATATATCCTTTACGTCAATGTTATGTGCCCCGGCATATCCACCGGCTTTCCGAAGAGGCCGGGGAGTTTGCCGTGCTCTACTGTCCAGCCGTTTTCGGGTGTAAAACGCCCGCCAATTGTTGGGTCGGCCATGACCTCAGCGGCTGTGATGTCGGCACCATCTTCACCGCCGGGGCCTTTGTCAGTATTATGCGTGCCAGCCATGCCGGCAAACGCCACATTGGTGTTAAACACCGACACATCTTGAACACCTTTATGGCCAATTCGGCGTGTTGGGCGAAATTCATGTATTGTAGCTGATACGCTAGGGTTAAGTGCGGCACAATCAGTAACCGTCCCGCCCTCGGATACGCCCACAATACCACCGAGATAACTACGTGAGGAATAGCCATGAACACTACCGATACTGTAACAGCGGGTTATAGTGCCCCGATACACCCCGGCAACTCCGCCAGAGCCGTCAAAAAACGAATCGGCACTTACATTCACTGCGGCCACGCAATCTGATATTGTTGATGCGGGGTTACTGTTAGCCCCAATAATACCGCCGAGGCGTACCTGGCCATTAACAGCCCCGATAACATAACAGCGTAATATTCGCTCAGTGCCCGAAGTTGCTATCCTCCCAACAATACCACCAATATCCCACCCACCGGCATCTGTGTTAATACTCCAGTCCACCGCGCAGTCGGTAATTGTAATGTCATCACCATGCACCCACCCGGCAATGCCGCCGACATAAGAAATATCCAAATTATGAAAAGTGTGGTTGCACGTCACAAGACAACTTTGCACTATACCAAGCCCAGCGTATATTTCCCCGAACAATCCTCCAACGTACCCAGTGATAGCCACTATATCACCGGAGAAGCTGCAATGGCTGATTGTTATGTCATAGCCAAGTACTACACCTCCCAATCCACCTGAGCGAGTTGTTGCATTAATACTGCCGTCAACATGACAATTTGTAAGCTCAAATGTATTAGCCTCCACGTTCCCTACAATACCGCCTAACTCAGTATCTTGAGAAAAATCAGCATGGATGTTTACCTGACAGTCCGTAACCGTTACCCTGTCGCCATGGAGGCTGTTTCCAATAATACCGCCAACGCGCCGCTCCACGTAGCCCACAGCATCAAAGTTGACACGACAATTTGTAACTGCCGTATTCTCGCTCTCTGACTGGCCAATAATACCACCCACGCCCCTGCCGCCAGTAATCGTGATGTCAACACGACAATTTGTAACAACCGTATTCTCGCTGTAAGCATACCCGATAATGCCGCCAATGTTAGAGCTCACGGTATCAATCCGGCCACTTACACGACAATCCGTAACGACCATACTCCCCCCGTCGGCAAGTCCGATAATGCCGCCGGTATTATGTCGTCCATCAAATTTAATATCCACGCCGGCCATAATAAGATTCTTTATTGTGCAATCATGGCCGACCCCAAACAAGCCGTAACCGGCATCCCACCAATCATGACCGCCGTCTTCGTGCATCGTGAGGCCATGTATGGTGTGCCCGGCCCCATCAAACGTGCCGCGAAACGCTGAGTGCACCCAAGAAGGTTCACCAGGCATCCAGCCGTGGGTAATCACTATACTGCCGTCCTCCAACCGATACGGCCAGTCGAATCCCACATCAGGGATGCGCAATCTGCCGCTATCGGCGCTGTATTCCAAAACGTCCACCTCAAAGAACTCCGGCTGTTCGAGCTCAGCATTCCACCATGCGACGTAAAGCGATACCTTGCCGTCATCGCGGAACTGCAGCATGTACTGCCAGCCCACCCACACATCGTTCGGCGCGTTAATCAGGGTATTCGCCGAGGGTACTACCGGCAATCCCGTTGCCATATTAAAGCGGTGCAGCGTGTGGGTCATTTCCACATCTTCACCCGGCACCTCATGCCACCCCCCATTGCCCGCCGGCACCCAGCCACGCCCTCCAGAAAAGCCCGATAGGTCGATGTCGGCGGTCAGTGTTATCTTCTTACCCTCAAACGTGTCCACGCCCACCACCTCGGCATCGTACACGAACTCCCCGTTTATGATCTGCGCCACCTCGGCGAGTTCCAGCGCCGAGCCCACAAAATATTCTGTAGGGCCGCTGTCCATGTACCAGTGGCGTTTGGGGACGACAGGCTGCCCCTTTTCGATTATCACCACATCCGCCGAACCGGTCTCCCTGACTATGACCGCAGAGTTGCCGGTTTCGACTATCACGTCGAAGTCGTCGTCTGTCACATCAAAGCCGTCGTCCGGGCGCTTTGGCGGCCGACGATCGCTGGTAACGCGGAAGTAAGTGCCGGGCTTGCGCTGGATCACCGCCGCACCCCATTTAAAACCCATTTAAAAACGTTTAAGAAATTTCCGGCGTCCGTTTGGGCGGCGAGCGGGCAAACGCGCCCTAAAGGGCCTCTATGCGAGCCGCCCCGGATACCGCCACTACTTAAAATTTTTTGTGTACGCATCCGCCCCTCCCCATTACGCTGCTATTGTTTGGCGATGTACCTGTCGAGCACATCCATCATATCCTCTACGTCCTCGTCCTGCACGACTAAGAAAGGCCGCGCCGGGATCGTTACCTTGCGCCCGCGTCCCGCCTGACCGCCGAACTGGTGGATCGCACCGTACCGCTTGTTGGTGCCGACGGTCACGGCGTTGCCCTGCACGGTCTTTGAAATGCTCGCGGCGAGGCCGCCCTGCGACATATCCAAAATCCTCCCCGGCCACTTGCCGCGCTTCGCCCGCGCCGCTTTCGTGCTGTCCGCGAGGTCCGCCCACCGCGTGCCGCCGCCCCGCCAGCTGCCGGCAGAGCCGTAACGCCCGCCGCGCTGGAAGTTCTCCTCGACGGAAGAGAGGAGAATCTCGCCGCAGACGGACAGCGGAGCGCTGAGGTCGGAACCGGCGGCGGCCAGCTTCTTGAGCCGGGACAGGACGGGGGCGGCGTCTACTGAGATTTTAAGCATGATACCGCATCTTTCTAAAATGTTCCAGTTGTACATTCTGCGCCGCGATGTGTTCCAGCAGGTCGGTGACGTCAGCCCGAACGATAGCCATTGCGCCAGTCGTTATAAGCGAATCCGGGCATTTTATACCGTAACTGCGGGATAGCCGCTCTTCAATCTCACTAATCCGTTTTTTGGTTAGCATGGTTCTACCTCCCCTTTCTGCGTTTGAGCCGAGACCAAGCCTTCACCGCGATATGTACCGGCCAGACGATAGCAAGCGTTATGTAATATGCGCTGCACGACATAGCTATCTTGTGGGCACGGTCAGAATCATAGTCTCCCGATACCGTCCACAAGATCAGATTAACGCTGTGTACCGCAAAAACCGTAATTAACACGATCCAATACCATTCCATACCCTGCCCCTTTCCACCTTCTATATTATATAAGTACAAAATTTATCTTGTTTTTTCGCCGTCCGTGGCGTATATTATGTATAGGCTCCGTTACTCGGAAAATCCGCTTGCCGAGGGCAGCGTGCCAGATGTGGGAACCAGCGGTCCCATACGGAGCCATTATATTTTCCCCCTGATAACCCGTACTGCTTTCTGTAAAACATTCCGTACGTTATTTTCTGTAACCAGGTGCATGGACAACAAAAACACCTCCCCCTTGTTTGTTCGAGCTGTCTTAAACACCGTTTTATAATTGTCATCGCCGACCCTGTTAAAAACCACAAGGTTTTCAGCTCCGTTTCCATCAGCAACAATAACCGCCGCGTCAGCCTGCTCCAAATGAAGCTGCGTCTGCTGATAATCCGCCATCGAAAGCTCCGGGTGCTTTGACGTGTTCTTCCACAAGGTTTCAGCCGACAGTCGTACCGTATGGGTTTTAGCCCCTATGGCTTCCATGTAATCGTCGGGCAGAATCGCTATAGGTATCGCCCCGCCGATCATCCCTTTTGCGTCAAAGAACCGCTTGTAGTCCGGCCCGCTGAAGCTGTCGCGTATAAACGCCTTTGCGTCATCCGGGTGATATACGCTCAAGTTCGGCATCCACGCCTCTTTCCCGGCGTTGTAGTTCCAGCCCGGCCCTGTCCACATGACTTTCCCGTTCCCAAGATTTACGCCGCTGACTTTTTCAATCCGCGCGTTCTCCCCCTTGCCGACTACGACCTCCCGCTCGACTACCCGGCCCTCGGAGCTTTCCGGCTGTACGCCTGCCCGCTGTAGCTGTTTATCCGACAGGCTGCGGACACGGCACCTGCACCCCCAGCCGTTGGGCGGGTAGAACTCGTTCCATATCGGATCGTCCGCGCGAAAGATGCGCCCGTGCATAGCGCGGTGGCCGTCTCTCGTCTTGCCGTCCATCACCGCGAGGTATTGCAGATACGGCAAATCCTCCGCAGCTTCCATCTGTCCCTTGTACCGCCCGGCCATGTACGCCGTTTGCAGGTTTGTGCGGTAGATGGTTTTCAATCGCCGGGAGCCTACGGTTGTTACAACTTCCCCCGTCTTCTTATCAACGACATCACCCAGCCACCCGTGTCTGCTTAACTTTGGCCTTATCTCCTTTTGAAACTGCTGGAAGGTCATCCCGGTCTCCAGCGCCTTTTCGACGGCTTTACGTATGTCCCTCAAAAGATCGACCTTCATGGCTTTCGCCACGGTAAACGCCCTGGCGTGAGTGTCTTTCCACATATCGTACCAGTTCCACGAGAACCCGTAGCCCTTGCGCTTCATGTATTCGATAGCGGCGGCGGGTTTTTGCTTGAAGGCGTCGAGGAGTATCTTAGGGTCGCTCATTGTGCGCTCCCCCCGCTTGATATTCTGCCCCACGTTTCGCCAAGGAGCATTGTCTTTTCGGCGGTCTTTTGGATTTCCGCCGTATCCATATCACCGTACAGGCCGGGCAGCGCGGCTATAACATCATCAAAACTTTCGGCGCTGTTAATGGCTTCTAAAGCGGGGTTTAAAACGTCTTCAATCTGCGCTTGAATCGTCTCGTCCGGCAGCTCTCCGGCGAGCGTGTCAACGGCCAGCTGGAATTCCGCCTGCGTCGTTGCCGGAGCGCGGCGGGCAGGTGCCGCCGCGAACTGCGGCGGCGCGAGCGGATCGGGCTGTTCTATAATCTCTATCTCGTCTTCCGCGAAGTCGTACTTGTCCACGAAGTATTTTTTCGTGAGCCTGACCTTGCCTGTGTTCATCAGCATCGTATCGCGTTCGGCGCGTTGTTTGTCTATGTCCTTTTCGTCATAGAGTTCGAACCGGGGGCGCTCTACGCCGAGGGACGGGTTGAGTTCGTGTATGTAGGCGATCAGGGTGTTCATTGTTTCTTCGACCATCTTCTGGTCGTCTTCGACGAGGTCGGCGCGGACGGCGGCGGCCATGTCGTCGCCGCCGAGGCGGCCCGGTGTGGATGTTGCCCCCGCGCTGTGTCCGAGTATGGCGGTGGAAATCTCGCCGTCGTGGTAGGCCGCGAAGTCGCTGTAGGCGTCGGACGATCCGGTTACGTTGACCTGCGTCGCGTCGATGCTGCTGTCGTCGGGGACAACGGCAATGGCATCCTGCACCATCCCCGCCAAACTGTTTAGCAGATCGTTGCGGTCGTCTTTCGACGCGCCCCTCGGCAGCTTGCCGACTACGTGCGGCATTCCGAACTTCTCGATGAATGTCGCCCAGAAGCGCAGGCCGCCTTTTTTAAACGTGACCGGCCAGAAACACGAGCTGTACGCGCCCTCGCCGTACGGGTTCTCCCAGCTGGCGCGGTGCTGCGTCAGCAGGAACTTGTAGTCATCGACCGGCACGCCCCGCATGTCACCTGCCGAGGAGCGCAGGCGCAGCTCGCCGTGTTCGGCGCCAAACGCGAACCATATCCGCGGGCGGCCGAAGACGCGGCAGGGCAGCAGCAGATCGCCCTGCCGCTCCCAAACTATTTCTGATATTTGATAGCCGTATCCCCACGCCTCGCACATCTCGCGGGTGATGTTGCGGATGTTCAGTTTTTTGAACGCCGCTTCCACGGTCTCGGCTGCGCGTTCGGTTGCGTTGTCGCGGCTTATGGCCCAGCGCTTTTTGGTAACGGCGGCTTCGCGGCTTTGGGCGCAGCTCGACACGTGGTTCTCGCGGCGTATCTCGTTGAGTACGGTTATGGGCTGGCCCAGCTTGCGCAGCACCGGGTCGGGGTTGGGCAGGTTGGCGTAGAGCCGCCCCCACATATTGAGCAAGTTGCCTGCGGCGATCTCGCGGGTGAGATAGCGCGCCATGCTGCGTGATGCGAAGTCTATACTGTTCATAGTTTATCCCTCTTTAATAAGATTGCGGTCCAGACGCCGATAAAACACACTATTATAGACCAACTGAGTTTGTCTAATCCGCCCATTAATAATACCCCATGGAAATATTGTCCGTAAACCTGTTAAACCTGTCCAGCACGACCCCGCGCGATTCAGCCCATGCCGGGCCTGACGGGCCGCCCGTTTTGGCGTGTATGGCGAGCGCGAGCGCCCAGAAGCGGTCGGCGTGTCCGGTTTCGTCTGTGCGCTCTGCGTCGAAGCGTATGTTGCCGGCAGACGTGACCATACGCTTGATGCTGTGTATCGACTCGCGCGTTGCGGCGTCATTCGGTAGAATGACACGGCGGTCTTCGAGCGCGTTGCGCGTACCCACGGCCAGCGCTTCCTTGTTGCCGCTCGTAAACGTAACGCCCTCGACCGTGGATTTTCCGTAGCGCTCCTGCGCGGCCTCGGTAAGCGGCAGGCCGATACCGGTCTGGTCTATGCAGATGCGCCGCAGATGCGGCAGGCGCATGACGAGGTCGAGGTACGCCTCCTGTATTTTGAACGCGGTGCGGTCGAACTCCTTAACAACGCGCGTGGCGAGGAACGCGCCTACGTCCTCTAATACCCAAATGACCGACAGATCGCGCTTGCGGCCTATGTCCCACCCCGCGTAAAGCGCGTTTGTGGTAATGGACAGGTCGTCGAGTGAGCGGAGCGTGGTCGCGTTTTCGCACGCCTCTATCATTTCGTATGTGATGTAGGCGGTCGTGGCGTCGATAGGTTCGGCCATGTAATCTTCGTTGAAGATATCGCTGTCCTGGCAGGAGCTGCGCAGCCGCTCGATATACTCGTTGCGCTCCTGCTCCGACGTTTTGCGGTTGAACACTTTATCGCAAAGCCCCTCGCCGACCGCGTCCACTATGGTTACGCGGTGCAGCGACCAGTCGGACTGGCCTTTGCGGATCCGCTCGCAAAATCGGTAAAAGAGCGTGCTCTTGCCTTTATGGGTTGACAGTATGCGTATTGGGTATCCCCAAACCCCCGCCGCGGGCTGTGCGCCGGACCACATGGCGCGCTGGTCTTTGTGCAGCGCGGCCTCGTCCCATACGATTTTGCCGCCTTTGGAGTTAAACGCCGTAGGCGCGGACGACAGCGCGAGTATCTTCCCGCCGTTCGCGAATTCGAGGACGCTGGCCTTGACGCCGTTCTTTTCGTCTATAACCTGTATGCCCATATCTTTCGCCACAACATTGAACACTTCCGCATAACGCTGGCAATATTCGATATACTCCTTGCCGGCCTCCTCGTCTTTTGATGAAAAATAGACGCGCTTTATAGGTCGCCCAGGCGTGTACTCCTTGCGCGTAACGATATCGCGCACGTCTTCGTAGGCTTGCGTATACGTAGCGCCGATACGCCGCGACTTCTCCCACACCTTTATGGGAGATTCGTCATCAATCCACTCCCGTTGATACAGCAGGAAGTAATTGTATATCTCGTGTTCCGTGCCCGCGCCGTTTTTGGTCATAATCCTGCCTACGCCCCCATAATTTCTTTGACTCGTTTTGCGAGGTCTTCCGGGGATACCTGTTCCTCCGGTACCGCCGGCTCCTCGCTTTTGGCCTTGCTTTCGTACGTGTACAAATTTTTCACTGCGCTTACAAGGTTCGTTAGAGCGTGGAGAGACTGCGGGGACAGGTCGGTCTCGCCATCGCAATCTCTAATCATGCGGTCGGTAACCTTGTTTATAAGCGTGTGCAGCTTCTCCCTTGTTGTCGCGTGTGAGCTGACAACCTCGTCGCGGGTCTGCTTCCAGTTCTCGGAAGAAGCCCACGAGCGGATGGTTTTTTCGCTCCGGCCCGTGCGCTCGGCGATCTCCTCGAACGTTGCGCCCTGATAGCAGTACAGGTCGCGCGCCTCCTCCTTGCCCTCGCCGTGCTTCATTCTTCTCCCAAGTCTATCTTGATGGACGTGATAAGGGCCTTCAGCTCGCGGAGCTTTGCCACAGACTCCTTGATGCGCACCGCGGCGGCCAGAATCTGGTCGCTTTTAAGTTCCGCCTTATCAACGTACTTATCTGCACCGGCGCGGATAATGGCAATATCGCAGTTTATGCCCGTCTCTGTTGCACCCGCCAGCTCAACGGCGACGGCCAGTCTGCCGCGCAGTACGGCGATCTCACTATTCATTTCATATCCTTTGTTATTATGGTTAGCTGATGCGCGAGTGATTCCAGCGCCGAGGTGTTCCGGTCTGCCAGCGCGTAATGCCTGTTCATCTCACGCTGATGGGAGTCTATCGTGCGCGCCTGCTCCTCCTTGTGCATATTGACCAGATTCTGCATGGCGCGTTCTTGCAGCGTTATCATCGAATCCCACTTGACCATGTGTTCCTCGCGCTCTTTGTCCTGCCGGCGAGACTGCCACTTAATATAGAGCGCAAAACACACCACCATAGCGCCCGATATGCCCACCGGGAGGATCGTGCCGATCCCATTAACTAAAGTGGCTACATCTGATAAATCCACGTCATCCGCCTTTCCGCGACCTGTTAAAAGTGATAGCGGGATAAACCCGCTATCAATAAATGTAACTCCACTGCGCCCTAAAAAACTTCTGAACCGTTCAGCAAAATAAGGGCATACCGATGGGGTATCTTTATCGTGTAGGGCCACTTGATCGGCGGCTGGCCACCGCGATGGAATAATAACACGGTTTAGCGAAAGGGATAGATATGTCGAAGTTTTTGCCTCTTATGCGCACGGGTACATTCAAGGACCGTCACGGCGGGATTTACAATATTACGAAGGAGGTTCTTAATAAGATTGTATCGACTTTCGACGCAAGCCGCCCGCCGGCGATACTGGTGGGGCATCCCGACACGGACAAAGCCCCGTCGTTCGGGATCGTTGAGGCGCTCAAGATTGCCGGCGATCAGCTGCTGTTCAGGCCGGGCAAGGTGGTCGCGGAGTTCGCCGCTTTGGTACGCCGCGGCGGGTTCCCCGGCGTGAGCGCCGGACTGACGCGGGATTTGTCGCGGTTAGACCACGTCGCGATGCTCTCGGCGCAGAGCCCGGCCATAGATGGATTAAAACCCATCGCGGAGTTTTGCGCGCTTGACCCTAAAGAGCGTGTGCTGATTGATGTAACCGAATCGGCCGCCCAGAGCCTTGCCGAGTTTGCGTACGCGCCGGATTGGTGGGTAATAGACAGGATGCAAGACATCGGCGAGATGTTCCGCGCCATAAAGAACTACATCATCGAGCGCAGCAGCGTGGAAGCGGCGGACGCGCTGATACCGGAGCATCGGATAAACAGCTTCAAGGAGAATCTGCCGGTGCTTGAAGAGGAGCGCGAGGCGGAATTCAGCGCTTTAAAGCCGGCTGTCGAAAATACGCCTGCTGAGGGTGAACCTCCCGCCGTTGCGGCCAGTAATAATTATGAGGACAAGTACAACGAGCTGCTGCCCAAGTACGAGGCCGCGCAGAAAGCCCTGTCAGAGTTCACCGCGACGGCCCAGAAGCTGATTGACGAGAAGAAAGCGCTTGAGGACAGGATTGTCGTGCTCGAATACGATAAGCGTACCGCAGACTTCTCCGCCTTTCTCGAAACAGCCATCAGCGAGGGAAGGATCGTGCCGGGCGAGAAGCCGCGCAGGCTTGAGGACATGGAAGCGATGTTCATGCAGGGCGGTGCGGAGTTCTCGTCCGATCCAGTAAAATACCCCAAAGCGCTCGACATCTACAAAAACGACATAATGAGCAGGCCGTGCAAGATCCCGCGGCCCGGAGAAATAACACCCCCGCCTCAGTTTGCGGCCTCTGTTGCGGTGACACCTTCCACCGATGGTTCAGAGATTGGCAAGCGGGCGGGGGCCTATATCAATGAAATGGCGGCAAAGGGCGTGGCGGTTAGCGCCATTGATGCCGTTAAACATGTACTTAACAATTAACCATAGGAGATAGATGCTATGAATCCGATTTTTACCAAGGGGTACAGGGCGGCGGCAGAGGTCTCGCCTAACCAGATTGTGGCCTGGGCGGGCGGAAGCGTTGCCGGAAGCGTTACGCCGGCCATGGCCACAACGGACAAACTTGTCGGCGTAACCGGTCTTGTTGGCGCCGCCGAGGGCGGCGTAGCCGATGTCCACCGCATTGGCATTGCCGAGGTCAGGCTCGGCGGTACGGTTGCGCTGGGCGACGAGATCACTTCCGACGGCAGCGGCTTCGGCGTTACGCTCACCGGCGCCGGCGAGAGCATTGGCCGCGCGGAGCGGGCCGGCGTCGCTGGCGACATCATTAACGTTTTTCTGAGGCCCCTCACGGCGGCGTCATAACACAGAAAGGATTAAGGCTATGTCTACTGAAAAGAAAGTTGAATTTTCCGGCGCGGCGGTCGCGCCGTTTCCCGTCGATCCTGTGCTTACCGCCATTGCGGTGGCGTACAGGAACGAAAAGCTGATCGCGGACGAGGTGCTGCCGCTTGTGCCTGTCGGGAAGCAGAATTTCAAGTACCGCGTCTTTGAGGCAAAGGACAGCTTCACGGTACCCGATACGTTAGTCGGGCGCAAGGGCCTTGTCAGCGAGGTTGAATTCGGGTACACCGAAAAAGATGGTTCCACCGAAGGGCACGGCCTTGAGGAGGCAATTCCCAAGGATGACATCGACAACGCGCCGGAAGGTTACGACCCTGTCGCCAGAGCAACGGTGTCAACCACGGATTTGGTACTGCTCGGCCGTGAGGTCCGCACCGCGAATCTCGTGTTTAACGCCGCCAGCTATGGCGCCAAGAACAAGATTACGCTGGCCGGAGCGAATCAGTTCACTAACCCTGACAGCGATCCGATTAAGGTCGTCCTGAGCGCGCTTGACGCCTGCATTATGCGTCCGAACATAATGGTCATAGGCCACGGCGCGTGGACGGCACTCCGCACGAACCCCAAGATTGTCAAGGCCGCGCACGGCAACGCCGGCGACAGCGGTACAGCGTCGCGGCAGCAGGTGGCGGAACTGTTCGAGCTCGATAAGATACTCGTCGGCAGCGGCTGGGTAAATACCGAGGCTAAGGGACAGGAGATGGCCCAGAAACGCATTTGGGGGAATCATATCGCGCTGATTTATCAGAACGCGATGCCCGACGTGAACGGGAAAGTGTCGTTTGGTGTTACCGCGCAGTTCGGCGAGCGGTTCGTCACATCCGGTTTTGATTCCAAGATCGGGCTGGAGGGCGGCACGAGGATCCGCGTGGGCATGCGCGTCCGCGAGCTGATCACGGCCAACGACCTCGGCTACTTCATACAGAACGCCGCGGCCTAAGGAGAACGCCTGTATGGCTCGAGTGCAGATGTATGCGTCCCTCAAAACAATCCTCCCGCTCCAAACGCGGGAGGTGTTGTTGCAGCTGACCGACGATGATAACAATGGCGACTTCATGTCCCGTCCGCCCAACGCGGCGTACCGGAACATTCAGTCCGCCTGCGCCAGCGCGCAAGCTGTCGTCGATTCGTATATCGGGGGACGTTATATACTGCCGTTGCATAGACCTTTCCCGCCTCAGATCGTGGAGATAGCGTCGAACCTTGCGCTGTGCTGCCTGTACGACCGCCGGAGGGAATTGGACGTGCCGGAAGGGATAAAGGATCGCCGCAGCCGGTATATGGCGATGCTCAAGGACATTCAGTCCGAGAAAGCGTCTGTGCCGGAATTGAGGCGGCCAACCCCGGCCTCTGCGCTGATAACGGCGCCGGAGCCGACTTTTAGCCAATCTTTGCTGTCGAGGATGTAGCGATGCACGATCTTATCAATAAAATCGAAAAGGTGATGCTTGACCATCTTGAAACCGTTTTTAAAAAGGCAAAGGTTCCGGTAAGCGCCTTTGATGTGGGTAAGGGGTTATCAAACACAGTCGCGCCGCCGGCAATCGCTGTCACGACAGAGCGGATCGGCTTTGAGTGGATCGTGTCGTACTACGAGCTGCAGCCGGTAATATCTGTATACATCGTGGTCAAGGGCGTACAGCCAAAAGCTCGGCATGACAGCGCCTACCCCCTAACCCTTGCAGTAGCGGCGGCTTTGGTGCGCGAGGATTTTAATCTTGACATCGAGCCGCTTGAACCCGCCGGGCCTATGACGGAAGTATTTACTGCCGATGGGCCGGCCTTAGGTTTCAGGCTCTATAAAATAGACTTTAAAACGGCGTTTAAACTGGATCTAAGCGACGATGAAACGCTGGAAAAATTGCTGATGACCGTCAACGAGTACACGTATAGGGGCGAAAACCTCGGCAAACAGGAAATAGCGTTAGGTGGAGAGGCCATGTCAACTGGGAAAATCCTCTTCACGTTAGATGAATCTGATGAAAATAAGGAGGGTGTGGATGATACACGTGAAAGTGATGGCTAAACCGGGCTGTATGTGCCCGCAGGAAGACCCGAAGGCTGTGCCGGTCAACGATACCGTTGGCGTGGACGTACCCCTAACACCGTACTATCGCCGGCGTATCGCGGACGGGTCGCTGTTGCTCGCTGTCAACGCCGAAGACGTAAAGCCGACGACAGCATCAAATAAGAAAGTCTTTGCCGCAAAGGAGAATAAATAATGATATCGGAATCAATCAGAAGGCCCGGCTCGTACAACGAGATCACCGTTGGTGCCATGGGCGGCCTGCCGTCGATGCGGCAAGATATGCTTATCATAGCGCCGCGTTTAGCCGACGGCACGGTTGCCGCAGGCGTTCCGGCGCAAGTAACGTCGCCGGCACAGGCAGCTGAGTTCTGGGGCGCCGGGTCAATCATGCACCGTATGGCGTGGGCGGCGTTCCGGCAGTATGGCAGCCTGTCGCTGACCGGCTGCGCAGTTGACGATGCCTCAACAGGCGTAGGGGCCTCAGCCGCCATCACGTTTACCGGGTCAGCTGATGCTACCGGACAGGTTACGCTGTGGGTCGGTACCGACCGCATACCCGTACGTGTCGACAGATTTGTTGACGGGCTTGCTGGCGGTACGCCTGTCAAAATAGCGTCCGATTTGGCTGATCAGGTCAACGCGCGGCCTGACCTGCCCGTTACCGCTTACGCCAACGGCGCGGTGATTACGCTGACCGCGAAGAACAAGGGTACGACCGGAAACTTCCTCGGGCAAAAAGGCAAGCCGGCTGTGGATTGCGACGTGCCCGGCATTGAGGCGGCTACTACCGCGTATACCGGCGGCGCCGGAGACCCCGACCTCACGGATACTTTTGACAAGGTATCCGGCCAGCGTTTCCATATTGTCGCACTTGCGTGGGCGACAGCGGCAGCGGCGATCGCGCTGTCGGAGTATCTCAATGAGGTCTCGAACGAGGTTAATCAGCGGGGTGGCCGCGGCTTCATGTTTGTGGACGGAAACATCGCGGATATGGCCACTCTCGCGAAGGGTATCAACGACAAGCGTATATGTGTCGGCGGGATAACCGGAGCCAAGCGCGCGCCGTTCGAAAACGCCGCAGCGTTTGCCGCCATGCTTGCCGCAGAGCCAATGCCCTGGCTTGCGGTAAATAACATTGGACTCGTTGGGTGCGACTCACCGCCCGTTACCGACAGATGGAACTGGAACGAGATCAACAATATCCTGCTGTGGAGCGGCGTCACGCCATTCGAGGTTGGCGCGGGTGACCGCGTCAGGTGCGTCAGGGCGATATCGACCTACGTCAAGAATGATGCCGGGGCTGAGGACGACACGTTCCTCGATACCCTCAAGATCGCAACGGCCGACTATGTCCGAGAGGCGGTTCGGGTACGCCACCTGACCGACTTTCAGAACAAAGTGCTGCGCGATAACCACGTTGCCGGCGAACCGCCCAACGTGGTTACTCCGGCCGATGTGCGGTCGACCAATCTTGATGTCTGCCGTCGGATTGAGGCGATGGGCGGTCTGAACAGCGTCAATGCGTTCGCGGATCAGTTTGTATCCGTTCGCAATCGTAACGTTCCGGGGCGGGTAGACAGCATCATCCCGATTGATATTGTGGATGCGCTGCACATATTGGCTAATAATATCACTATAACGTCAACACTGTGACGAACTCGTCGCCATTTTGAAAAGGGGTTAGCATGGCTAAAAAGTACGTTTCGCGCAATACCGTTTTGAGGAACGGCACAAAACTGGAAGACATGAAGTCTTTCAAAATGGGCGAAAAAACGCATCGGACAGAAGTCGAGCTTATGGACGGTACCGGTACGGTTGATACGGTTTCGCCGTACAAGTTTTCTATCGACTACGCCATACCTAAAACAGGGGCCAAACTCGACTGGTCAGACGTGGTTGACGACACGTTTATCATTGAACTCGACGGCGGCAAGCGCGTTACATACAGCGGGGTCGATTGCCTGTCACAGGGAGAGGCGACTATGGACGGCGCGCAGGAAGCAGTAATCCCGCTGGAGTTCATCGCCGCCAGAATGGATATCGACTAATGAACCTCCTTCAAAAAATCAAGGCTGGCCGGCGCGGCCACATAGATGTTCAGTTCCCCGGGGCTGAGGACGTAACGGTCCGTATCAATGTCCTGACGAATCAGGATATTCTCGACGCATCACTGGCTGCGGACACGATATTCAAAGCCGCGGATATTGAGGTGTCTATGGCGAACATCAAGGCATACGAGGCGGAAAAGGCTGTTCAGCAGCTCTACCGCGCCTGCCGTGGTCTTGATGGGAATCCGCTGGCTCCGACAATTACCGACTTTCGTAAGTTGCTCACGGTTGATGTTAAGGAGTGGCTGATAGATCGCTACAACGAGTTGGACGCTGATCTCAACCCATCGCTTTACAGCATGTCGGACGCTGACTTCGACACGCTCGTGGAGGCGGTAAAAAAAAATCCGGCGGCTACGGCCTTGAACTCTTTAAGTACGTCCACGCTGAAAAGGCTCGCGCTCTCTTTGGCGTCTGCGCCGCCGAGCTTACAGACGGGCAGTGGGCCTACATCGCAATAATGGAGATGGCCCTGCGGCCCGAGACAGCTGCGGGGAGTAACGCCTTCAAAGCCAAAGAAGAACTGGTGGCCATAGATGTCGATGAGGACTGAGACATTATCGCTTGTTATATCCGGCGACGGCAAACTGCTCGGCGCTGAACTCGGCAGGTCCGAGCGCAAGGTGAAAACGTTCTCCGGCAAGGTTGGCGGTATGTTCGCCGGAGTCGGCAAGCGCATCACCGGCGCATTCGGCAAACTCGCCAACCCGCTGGCGCTGATCGGCGGGACAGCAGGTGTTATGATGGCCGCCCGCGACCTCATGCAGTATCAGGATTCCATATCTACATTGGGCATATCCGCAGGCTTGAGTACTGAGGATATGATGAAGCTTGATGCATCAATCCAGTCGACAGCCTATACAACCGGGCAAAGCCGCGAAGCGCTTGTTAGCGCGGTCAGAGAGATGGCCAATGTTACGGGAGATACGGCTTTCGCGGAAGCGGCTATGGAGAGCGTCGGGCGGGCGTCTACTGCTATGTCGGCGGATGTGATGGGCACCGCACAGGCATTCGGAGCGTTTCGGCGCGATATGGGCGCGTCAGCTGAGGAGGCCGCGAAGCTGTATAATATCATGGCGGCGATGGGGACGCACAATATGTCTATGGACAGGTTTGCGAGGTCGGTGCGGGTACTTGGGCTTACGAAGGATAATTTTGCGGAGTACAACGCCCTTATCAAGACGATAGCGCCAACATTTGGCGGGGTTGAAGGCGCCGCGAACGCCATTGATCAGATTATAGGCAGAATCAACGAGAAGCCGCGCGCTTACCAACGTAAGATTGGTCGAGATATGTTTGATTCTGATGGCGCGATAAAGGACTATAGGGCATTTGCCCAACGTCTTGGACGGCTGGGCGCAAGGGATTTAACTCGTATGTTCGGGCGGAATTTCAGCAAGGCGTTTTTGCCATTTCAAGATGATGCCGGCCTAAAAGTATTCGATGATGTTATCCGCAGCGGTGAACGTGCCACCCACGTAACCGATGCGTTTGCGCGTAAGCAGGGTGAGGCTAAGTATCAACTTAATATGCTGGCCGCTGCCGGCAAGGAGTTCGCAGGTGCTGCGCTCTCACCAATTATAGCTAATCTTACGCAGGAACTGAACGCACTTACGAGCAATCCCGAAAAAATGGCTGAGTTTCGCAACAATCTCACGGCAACTGCAGAGGCGCTGGGCCATATCGCGGCCGGTGTTACTTTTGTCGCCAAAGGGGTTGGCGCAGCAGGTACCGCTGCGGAGGTATTGGGTGGAGGGTTGACCAGAGCGGGACAGGTGAGCAACATTAAGGACGGCAAGGTTAAGGCCGCGCTGTCCAAAAAATATTTTTCGGGCGTTAAGGGCCGTTACGGCCCGCAGTATCAAAATGCGCTATTAGATGAATATAGCTCGCGTTTCGCAGGCGTATCAGCAGATGTTAGAGAACAACATTTACAAGAGCTTATCGCCAATAACAGGTCTGAAGGGCGCGGATGGGGGCGGCAAGAAGCGAACACGCCCGCAGCTGAGGTAAAAAACAACAACATCATCAACCTCAGCGTGGGCATCGCCGGTGATCGTGTTATAGCGCAATCGGACGATCCTGACACTAACATCAGCGCTACCCTCAACCGGGGAACGTTCAAATGAAATATAAGCCAATGCTTGATGGTTTTGAGCTTAAATTACTTTCACCCACTGACACAGTCATTGAAAAGGCGATTGTCGAGTATGAGATTCCGTTCGCCGACGGAGCGATACTTGACGATATGGGTGTTAAAGCGCGGCGATTTCAAGTTCGCACCATCTGGCGCGGGCAAAATTATGAGCACGCCGAGTATTTTATAGAGCACACAAAACTCAATCAGATTAATACGTTTGTCCACCCTGAACTGGGTACCATCAATGGCCGTATCAAATCTCTAAAAGCGCTCCATGATCGCCGTCGGCAGTGTGCGGAGATTAGCTTTGAATTCATTGAGGACAGCAACCGCGATATCATGCCGGCGTTCAACCCTCCGCTCGAAGCAAACCTTGAGGAGGGCTTCGAGAAAACGGCTAAAGCGATGATGGATGCTGCGGCGGCGGAGTATGGAGCTGCTGGATTGGATACATCAACTGAGGTGAATCCAAACCAGCCTCTCGGCGGGCAGGTACCCGCGCGGACGGTTTCGGCGCGGGCGTTCCTCGCGCGTCTTGACCAGTCAATAACCGGTCTGCGCGGTATGCTGGCCGACATAACCAACCCGGCTGAATCAGTGGTAGGAATGTTTAACTATGGCCTCAGCCTGCCAGGCGTAGTAATAGGCGCTGTGGCGGCCGCCGTAGAACGCGCGGCGATGGCGGCGAATAATGCCGGCACTGCGCCGATCATGTTCGTGTCGTCACTCCGGTCAAACATAGGCCGGCTCGCCGCGTCCGTACCATTGCTGCGGGATAACATAATGGTCGCGGCAGCCAGTATCGGCGCGCTGATCACAGGACGTATATTTGCGGCGGATGAACGCGAAAAGGCTGTTTTGCGCCGGATCGAAAACGCGCAAGTGTGGCGGCCGGACGGTACAATGCTCCGTACCCCTGCGGCACCGCAAGTGTTAGCCGCCAACGAGCTCGACGAATCTTTGGCTCGTATCCGCGAGGTGATACAAGACGGCATGACCGCCGCCCGCGCTATGGGCTGTACACCGGCCGTATTCGTCTTGGCTGGGCAGGCTGACGAGCTGACACGATACATCAATGCCGTTAAGGTACTCCGGGACCGGATTATCAATGTCGAGGTGGAGGATGATATGCCGCTCCATCTGCTATGCCTGAAATACGGCCTGCCTTATGCGTATGCCGACCGCATTGTCACCATCAATAACTTTCGGAACCCGAACTTTGTATCCGGGCAGGCGAGGCTGTATGAGCGACACGGCTGAGATCGTAATCGGCAACCACAGATACGCTAATTTCAGGAAGTATCGCATCGAGCACGATTTGTACGCTGCCGCGGGGATATTTGAGTTTGAGCTATATCCTGATTCGGTTGTACCTGTCAAAGTCGGCATGAGGGCACAGGTGTATATCAACGGCTTTTTGGAATTGACGGGCATAATTGACAGGGTAGTTAAAAAGTATAGTGATAAGGGTCGTGCGATTGCTGTATCCGGACGTGATTTAATGGGCCTCGTTGTTGATTCTTACTGTGAAGATTATCGAACGATAAGTAATACTAACCTCGCGCGCGCGGCTGAGCGGCTGCTGCGAACGATACCGTTTATTAACCGCCTTAAGATAACCACCGACGAGGCCGCCCGACGGCGCGATTCCCTCAAGCCCTATCTGCAGCCGGCCCCCGGAGACAAAATTTTTGATGTACTGCGCGGCGCCGCCGCCAGCCGCGGAGTTGTATTCTACGCGGCGGCAAACGGTGCTCTGCATTTCCGTAAGCCGGCTGGCCGGGGTGCGGTCGTTACGAATATCACACGCCGTACCGGAGAGGCCAATGCGTACATAATAGAAGGCGAGCGAACACAGGATTTTAGTGAACGGTATTCAAAATATACGGTAATAACACAGGAACAAGGCATTGACAGTGAGGATCCTCCACTAATCAACAGCATCGCCAGCGTTGAGGATGCAGGTGTGCCGTATTACAAGCCGCTGGTTGAATCAATAGAGGAAGACAGCGGCTCGGTACGCCAGCGCGCCAATATGATCCTCGAACAGCGGCGGGCCAAAAGCGATATGGCCAAATATCGTGTGAAGGGTCATAGCCAGGGCGTTTACAACTGGGCGGTAGACGAACTTGTGCAGGTAGATGATGACGAGCTGGATATCCACGAAAAATTGCTGATTTACCGCCGCGTGTTTGAATTGTCGCGGGAGGGCATAATTACAGAATTAACACTGGGAGAGGCAGGGCTTGTGCTATGATGTCGATTATACGTGGATTGATCAAGGCGGTACGCCCGGCAAAATCGGGGGGGCCGGCAAGGTTTGATGCGAGTGGCCGGCCGAGTGAGGAATTCATCAACCGTGAAATGTTTCAACATTACGGAGTGTCGTCACGTCCCCCTGAGGGGGCTGAATGTTTAATACTGCGCAGCGGTGGGAACGTGTTTCTGATCGCATCGGATGATCGGCGGTATAAGATTGGGTTAAATGATGGCGAGGTCGCGCTCCACGATGCGTTTAGAAATGTGGTACACATGCAGGCTGGCGGAAATATTCTCGTTAAAGCCGGCGGTACTGCCGGCAAGGTTGCAATCGAGGCGGCGGGTGAAGTATCGGTCAATGCCGCCAAGGCGGTAGTCAATGCTGAAAAGGTATTGTTTGGGCCAGCAACAGGGGAGGCGCTGGCCGGAACAGCACTTACTACCGCAAACTGTATGTGTCACTTCCTTGCTTCGCTGGGCACACCTGGGCCTCATATCGTGGAGACAGGTAAGGACAGAGTAAAGATAGTGTAACGTTAATCAATTTTGTTAAAGGGTATAAAAATGGATTTTTCGATAGAAGTTGACGAGGATGGCCGCCCGTACGCGACTCTCGATCCCGGCGACGATGTTCAGAATGCGGTGCTGCTGTCTCTGTACATTCGTCGTGGCTCGTGGTTCATGAACCCTGCTTTCGGTTCGCACATCCACGAAATAAAGACGCTGTCCGACCGTGATGTAGCGCTCGCTCAAAGGTACGGCTGGGCGGCACTTGAGTGGATGAAGGTATCGCGGATGGTTCGCGATATTAGCGTGTCGGCAACCGCATATCGCGGCGGGCTCTTGAATATGGATATTAAGGTAGTCCGCAGGGATGGGGCTGAAATTACGTATGAAACCTTTTTCAAGGTGGTGTAAATGGCTATTCAAACAGATTTTAACGAACTCTTAAACGAGATACTGACGGCCTATCGGAATCAGTTCGGCGGGGACAGCATTGCCGAGGGTTCGGTGTTATTCGTTAAAGCCTCTTGCAGCGCATCAATGCACTGGGGTCTCCGTCAGGCGTTGAAATGGGTTATGGACCAAATGTTCGTAACAAGCGCAGATCGCGCCCACAAGGAGCTTCACGCCGCCGAATTCGGTATACTTACCGCATCGCGCACAGACGCCCAGATAGAAGATGATGTCCTCGCCGCAAAGCGGAGTAAAATGGCTGGCGGCAATAGATACGATTATGAAGCATGGGCAAGGAGCGTGTCACATGATGACGAGCGCATTACAGACGCGCGGGTAGTCCCTTTGGCGCGCGGCGAGGGCACCTTTGACATCGTTGTAGTGAGTTCAGCGGATAGGACGGAGGCGTCCCCGGAAATACTCAATAAGGTCTATCAAAAGATCCAAAATCTCCGTCCGATTGGAGCCGGTTTTTCGTGGGGAGTAAGGGTAGCAGGTATTACTCCGCAGGATGCCACTATACATATTCGTGGGGCAGGGATTCATTGGGCCCAGGCGGCCTCTGTGGCGGCCATAAGGGCCTATATTGCCAATCTGCCGCTCGGTGCAACAATACAGCGCTCGATTATCACGTCAATCATGCACGATTACGGGGCTGCTGCCGCCGAGGTAGTATACCCACCCGCGGATATAGTACCTGTTTGGGATCCTTCGGCAGGTAAATATGGTAAATTTGTTAATATTACAATCCTGCTATTGCCGGAGGTGTAAGTATGATGCACGCTGATGCGCTAAAAAAACTTATCCCGATCGCCCTTGGCGACATATCTGACCGTGATATGGAGATAGAGGGGGCATTGCTGGATTCCGAAGCCGCGACAATAACGTCTACCTTGCGCGAGTGGTTCCCGTCCACGACCGAGGCATTGCTCGAACAATGGGAGCGTGAGTACGGATTGGGTATAAGGGCCGGCGCCGGCATCGATGAGCGGCGCGCGGTTTTGCTTGCCCAATACGTCTATGTAGGCAATCTGGCTAAAAGCCACTTCGAGTCGCTGTGCAATACATTGGGGTACGAGGTAGTCATAACTGAGGGCGGCGAAGAGTACCGAATGTTCCGCGCCGGCATCAGCGCCGCGGGTGATCCGGTGTTCGCCGCGGCGCTAATGTGGAACTGGACAGTCAAGACAACCAACAGGTCTCCGGGAGCTGATCTGATCGAACTTCTCAATGACCTGAATCCACCGCATATGAAACTGGAGTTCGAGGGGCCATAAATGGGCGTCTAAAGGAGGGATAACGCGGGATCAATGTGGGTGAAAATTAGCTGTTTTTTGAAATTCCTAAACTATCCGTTGAGAATTCCCAAATTACGCGGGCCGTTATACGGGGATTTACCAACTGCTCAATCACAGCATCGCCAAACAAGGCGCGCAGTACTGCTATGACTCCTCGCCGGCAGCTTCTTCCTCACCAACCTCACCAGCCTCATCACCCGCACCCGCGCCGCGGCGGCCCCTGCGCGAGTTCAGCAGGCGGATGTACCGGTCTACCACCGGATTAAACGCGTCCGCAAGCGCCTTAAACGCGGCCGCGCTGTCTGTAGACAGCAAGATGTGCGCCTCGCCTATATCCACGATATTGTCGTAAATACCGTCGAGCTCCGCGCGCACCGCCTTTAGCGTGAACTCCTGCTTGCCCTCCGCTGTCTCGGCGTCGCGCTCCTTTATCAGCGCGTC
>WQTH01000028.1 GCA_009786415.1 Chitinispirillia bacterium
GTGTCGGCAATAACGAGCCTCGCCGTAATCCGCAAATGGAAGCGCGAAATGAACACCGCACGTGAAAAAACAGCAGCGTGCGACTACTCAATTCCGGGCACAATAGGCATGACCCCATAGACCGTAGAAGCGTTCGTGCCGTTCGGGGAGAGGATGCGGGCGGTGCCGGTTTAGCCACGCGGCTTGATATAAATCACCGGACACGGATATTCTGTCAAAATTTTATCACACGTCACCAATGTCGCCTTCTCATCTAATGCCTGCGCAACGAGGATGCGGTCGAAAGGGTCTTTGTGTATTTGCGGCAAGATACCGGTGATTAAGGAATGGCGGCCATTAACGGCGACTTCCGTGTAACCGTTATACAACCAAAAAGGCTCTCGATCTCCTTTTTACCCATTGAATCAAAATCGGCAGGGACGGAGAATTGGCCTTTCATGAAGCCGATCCGCTGCCTCGGCACCTCCTCACTTGAAACTGGAACAACCTTAACCATAGGCTTGCCCGCCTTCGCGATGATAAACGGTCGCCCTTTCGATGCACCGTCTATCAGGGACGAGAGGTGCGTTTTGGCTTCGTGGATGTTGAATTGCAGCATAAAACCCTCCTGATAAACCAAGTTTAATGGACTAAGTTTAATATAAATCGCGCCGAGCAAAGAAACAATAAAAAACAGCAATTTTTAGACAAATTCCAAAAAAGCTCCATTAACAAAATCCGGCAATGTCCTCTTTATATAGCGCCGGATAAACTTTGGTCAATGATTCGGCAAATTAAAAATACATGTAACTTGTTGATATTAAAGATATTACAATTACGCAACATCGCGAATCTACTTACGGGAGAGGGTGCGGGCGGTGCCGGTGGGGTATCTGTTGCAGTAATGCGTCGAAAAAAGATGAACAACTTGATCCTTGCGCGATTCTGGAGCCTTACTTAAAGCTCCGCAGTATAGTGTTTTCGGTATGGGTTTTGGCCACTATCCACACTCGCGTAGCGCTTAGGGCATTATCTCAAAAATTCTTTATAACAGACACACCCGCGAAGTTTTGCCCGCTATTTATCTCGGTCAGCGTACCGTTAGAAAAATGTCGCCCATACAACTCCAACACAACGCCATTAAAAATGCCTATACCCAAAAACAACCTCTCTCCAAATGTAAATTTCGAACTGATACGGTCGGTAGCGTTTGATTTTATATATATGCCAAGATTGATCCCGGCATATACCGGGCCCTGTATGGGCAACAAGGCATCCTGAGTGAAGCCAAAAATCATCAGCTGACTGTAACGCGAAAGCCCCCCGCTTCCACGCGCGGTCATAAGCTCAACAGAACGCCTCCCGTGAATTCGAAAAAAATCGTTGGGCTGGCTATACTGCACTCCGGTAAGAAACAGACCCTCAAACCCCTCGCCATAGGCGCTGATTCCAAAATGCATCGACACCTGACTGTTATTGCCGGCGAATGCCGGATTGATATCCGGCGTTTTCGCCTGTATAGGAGAATAAAGCAGAGCGCATAGCAGCATACTCCCCCCAACACCGCGTACGCCGCCACAGCGGCACACACGATCAGGCAGGTACAACATTGCTAACATAGCAAACGCGCTCACTCCCACAAAAATCACAAATCCGCTCCGTTCAAAACTGCCCGTAATCACCCTTTGGATATACTGATTGCATAAATTCTATATTCGTCCACTCTTGGCGGAAGTAGTCTAGCTGCTTTTCCTGTCTGCAGCATTCGCCCAGATAAGGAGCCCTACTACCGCTAATATCCCAACTATATTAAAAATGATTCTAACCTTTTTTTCACGTGCCTCCACACCCTGCCGCAGAGCCAGACTATCCTCTCTCTCCTGTCGTTCCGATACGTAAACAGCAACTGGGGGAATTCCGCCGGATTGGGGNGACAGCACCGCAGGAACTGGCTGTTGACACTGCTGCTGAGATTCGGCCATACAGGGGGCACCTGATTCTTCCTCTTGCGGAACCGCTGTAGACGCTTCCTCCAACTCAGTGCAGTAATCTTGCTGCTCAGCGTAGGCCGGCCGAAGAGCTGCTGTCAAATAAGTCAACATTACCACATACGTAACTATTTTTTTCATAACCATCTCCTGTCTATTGCATTGAATTAACGCAATTTTTATGATAACCCATCGTATACTGATTAATCTGACACCATCAAGATACAACAAGCCATTTATTGTGCATTATATATTTTAATATCTATTTCCAACAACTTACCGATCCTGCACCGCCAAAAATTAAATTGTATTTAACAATATACTATAAAATAGTTAAACAACGTTTAAAAATACAACTTTTAATAAAATATTACCAAAATATTCAAATTGTATAATTAAATTTCTAATGAAAGGGAGAGCGTGGATGGAATCATCTTTAGGACAAAGAATTATATATTACAGAAAGAAAGCTGGCCTTTCACAAAAGGCTTTGGCGGAGGGTATTGGTATATCACCCCCTCTGCTCAGCTATTACGAAAATGACAAGAATGACCCGCCAACCTCGATATTGGCAAAACTTGCGGAAGTCTTGGATATAACAACTGACAAATTACTGGGCTTAGACCGCCCGCATCCCCCCGCAGCCTACCGAAACAGGAACGAATACACTCTGCTCCGCGCGCTTCGCACATTGAACAACCTTGGTCAAGACAGGGCGTTGGAGTATATATCAGAATTGTCAGAACTCAGCAAGTACACGGAGAAACAATAACCGTTGCTATCAGGTTGGACGCCCAAAAAGCCTTACGCACCCAACAGAAACGAAACATAATTGTATTTTTTGCTTGATGTTCATCCCGCCGGATATAACGCCGCACTGCCAACGCTCTCTGACACATGATTCAGACCGGAGGNGATGGATGTATTGGGGAGACGGCGCGGATGGCGGGAAAAGAAAAAGCCCCCCTCAAAAAATTTCATTTTCCGGTGGCACTTTTCCTGCACACAGGGTATTTAAGAGATAAGGAAAGGGAGGGCCGGTGTTATGAAATCACCAAAATTGCTTTTGGCGTGCGTTGCGGCAGTACTTTTTGGCACAGCGGCGGGTTGGTTGGCAATTGCGCAGAATATCAGGCCGCAGAGTCAGGGGCCGTGGCGGGATTTTATTGATTCGGCGGCGGTAGAGCCGGAAACGGACGCACCGGAGATGTTCCCGCAGGAGGCGAGGATGCCCGTTTTGAACATAGGCGGGAAAGAGGACCCGGACGTATATCTGCAATCGCTCGACATTCAGGTAGAGATAACCGGGAATATCGCTTCTACGCGGTACACTATGGTCTTTAAGAACAAGACCAACCGCGTTTTGGAGGGCGAGCTGACCTTCCCGCTGCCCGACGGGCGCAGCGCGACCCATTACGCGCTGGATATTGACGGGCGTATGCGCGAGGCCGTGCCGGTAGAGAAGGCCAGAGCTGCGCAGGTCTTTGAGGAGATACAGCGGCGCCAGATAGACCCCGGCATACTCGAACGGGTTGAGGGCAACAACTTCCGCACGCGCATCTACCCCATTCCCGCACGGGGAACGCGCACAATTTCAATAGGTTACGAAGAGGAGCTCGCGCTCGAAAAAGAGATGCTGCGTTACCGCCTGCCAATGGCCTACCCCGCTCCGCTCGAAAAATTCGCGGTAAAGGCCACCGTTTGGAACATTGATAAAAAGCCTGTCGTCCCCAGCGATGAAAACGATATCCGCTTTGACGCGTCGGGCAAGAGCTATGTCGCCTCGCTCTCCCGCCAGAATTACCGCCCCGCGCGCGCGTTGACATTCGCGCTGCCGGCGCCTGCAGAGATCCCGCAGGTTATGATGCAGCCGGCACAGGGAAGTTTTTACTTTCTGGCATCCGTCGCGCCTGAAATGAGTACGCGCAAAAAGCAGTGGGATGATAATCTGGCGATTATCTGGGACGTTTCGCTGAGCGGGTCGCAGCGCAATTTGCAGCAGGAAATGGCAGCGCTGAACACTATTTTTGCCGATAAGAAAAATGTTAATGTCCATCTCTATTTTCTGAACAATCAATTTAAAAAAATAGCCAATAAAAATACGCGGAACGGCGAATACAGAGTTGTTAACGGCAATTGGGACGGATTAAGAAATATCTTGAAAGCGGCAGTTTTTGACGGGGGGACCGATTTCTCGCAAATTGACCTGAACAGGATTACCGGGAATGAGATTTTATTCTTTTCGGACGGGATTTCAACATTGAGCGATGCCGATTTCTTGAAGAACAGCAATATCAACCGCCCCATACATTGCATTGTGTCTTCCGCAAAATCCGATTACAGCGTAATGAGGCTGACTGCTGGCAAAACAAAGGGGAAATTTGTGAATATCAACGCTTTATCTTCCGCAAAATTAAAGGGCGAGCTCCTGAACGAAACTCCGCAGTTTTTGGGGACTGAGAGCGGCAAAAGCGTGCGCGAAATATATCCGAGTATAGCAACGCCCGTTCACGGCAATTTCTCGATAGCCGGCATTTCAGACTGGAGCGGCACGGAGCTGACTTTGCTTTTTGGGTTTGGGGACAAGGTTGAAAAGAGCGTGCGGGTAAAATTAGACGCGAACAGGGCTGACAGCCGCGGAAACATATATAAGATTTGGGCGCAAAAGAAGATCGCGGAGCTTGACCTGGAGTACGAGAAAAACCGCGACGAGCTTACCGGCCTTGGCGCGCAGTTCGGCATTGTCACGCGGAACACCTCGCTGATGGTGCTTGAATTAATCAGCGACTACGTTCGTTACAACATAGAGCCGCCGGCCTCCGAGCCCGAATTGCTCGCCCAATATCAGCGGCATAAGACAAGAGAGCGTACGTGGAACCGCGAGCCGGCACAGCGCAATATGCTAAACGAGGCGCTGGCGTCGGTAGCAACGGTAAAAACGTGGTGGAACACCGACTTTACGCCGCCCAGGCCCAAGTACCCCGCGCCTGATAACAATCAACCCGCCAAAAAGCAGCTCACGCCCGCCAAAAATTCAGGCGCCTTCGGATCTCAGGGCGGCGGCGATCCCAGCGCTACAATCATTAAGGAAGGCGCGCTCGGCATAGTTTCCGGGCTGTCCAATGGTAATAGCTCTGCCGGGGACGACATCTTAGGCAATGGCGGCTTCGCTTCGGATATAGACGCTGTCCTCTCCGGTATGGGCGGCCTAAGATCCGGCGGCGACGGCGGCGTGGGACGCAAGGGCGTGGCCGGGATAGGGTACGGATCGGGATACGCATCAGGGTTCGGCGGGAGCGGCGGCGGAACAGGCGATGTGTTGGGAGGATTATTGGGAAGTTCCGGCGGCCCCGGCGGCTCTAAGGCAAGAGGTGAAATAAAATCCGGGCCGGTTATCACGCTTAAACCGATAAGGAAAGATACCGATTATCTGAAAATGTTGACAGGCAGGAGCGCCGATGATTATCAAATATATCTGAAAGCAAGGGGTGACTACGCCAACTCCCCCGCCTATTATTTTGATATGGCGGACTGGTTCTATAAACTCGGCGAAAGGGAAACAGCGCTCCGCGTACTTACGTCTATCGCCGAATTGGAGCTTGAGGACGCTTCGCTCTATCGCATGCTCGGCTACCGCCTTAAAGAGTACAAAGAGCACGGGCTACAGAAGTTTGTATGCTTCAAGGTGATACAGTGGCGCCCCATAGAGCCGCAGAGTTACCGCGACTACGCGCTGGCCCTTGCCGACAACGGCGAGGCGCAGGCGGCGCTCGACTCGCTCTACGGGGTAATAACAAGGAGCTACCCGGCAAATACCGTCTGGCGCAGCCGCGGCATAGAGGAGGTCGTGGTTACGGAGATGAACAATTTAATCGCCAAAAACCCTAAGCTGGATATTTCAAAAATTGACGGGCGCCTGATACAGCGCACGCCCGTTGACATCCGCGTGGTTATGAACTGGAATAAGGACAACACCATCATAGACATGTACGTGAAAGACCCGAACGGCGAGGATTGCTACTACGCCAACCAGCGGACGAAGATAGGCGGCCGCATAAGCCACGACAACGTGAGCGGTTACGGCCCTGAGCAGTTCCTTTTGAAGAAAGCGGTAAAGGGGAAATACCGGGTCTATGTAAATTATTACAGCTCCCGCGAATTCGCGGCTGCCGGGCCTACAACCGTTATGGCGGAGATTTACACAAAATACGCCGACAATACCGAACAGCGTCAGGCCGTATCGCTGCAACTGTCTGCCGCAAATAAAAGCGGCGACAAAAAAATAGAGGTGGCGGAATTCGAATTTTAATTAATATATATATATTATGATAAAGTATCATCGCAAAAAGCGATACCAATTTCCCGCCCGGCGGGGGGAAATTAATGTTAATATTTTGACTTTCCCCCGCCACAATGATACAATATTATTATAGAGGAGATCAGGAACCGAAACAAAATCTATGCCGGGACGCCGTATGAATTACAATCTTGAAGAACTTCAGGACCGTATAAAGACAATAGCGAATCTGCCGACGCTGCCGCATATCGCCTCGCGCCTGATGCAGATCGTGAACTCGCCTAACACCTCCGCCGACACGGTGGCCGCGCTCGTATCGCAAGATATCTCATTGAGCGCCAAAGTGTTACGGCTGGCCAACAGCGCTTTTTACGGCATACCCAAGAGCATAAATACCCTGAACAACGCCGTAGTCATACTCGGTTTCAAGATCATCCAAACCATGGTCCTGAGCCTTACGGTCTTTGATATGTTCACGCGGGAGGATGACGAGGACGGCGCCTCTTTCGACCGAAACGCCTTCTGGAAGCACTCGCTGCGATGCGCGGTTATAGCGCGGCTTCTGGCGCACCGGCGGCGGCGGACCTTCGCGCTTGACCCGGAGGAGGCGTTCTGCGCCGGGCTTCTGCACGACGTGGGCAAGGTGGTTATGGAGCAGTACCTGAACCAGGACTTCCACAAGGCGCTGAACCACGCGCGGACAAACGGCGTGTCGATCTTTGAGGCCGAACGGGACGTTTTGGGGTACACTCACTGCGACGTGGCCTCGTGGCTGACCGGGTCGTGGTCGCTGCCGGACGAGATCGAGCAGCCGTTAGTCTGCCACCACGAGCCGGAAGAGGCGACGATCTGCGCGGATTCGGTGATGATCTGCCACCTCGCCGACACCCTGAGCGAGATAGACGAGAACGACGAGGACGCGGTGCGGGAGACGGCCGCCTCCCTCGAACAAAAGGCGCGTATGGTGGGCCTGAGCGCGCGCGACCTGACTGAGGCGGCAGCGGAGATCGGGGCGGAGATGGAACGGGCATCGGTATTCATAGGTAAACAGTAGCGCGGCGCGGCATATCAACGCCGTCCGCAGAAATTAATCATATCTTCAACAAAGGATGCGTAGAATGAACGTAAAAGAATTGGCCGCCGCTCTCGGCGCGAAAATCGTACAGCCCGCAGGGGAGGAGAAAGAGGTCTCCAGCGGGTACACTTCCGACCTCCTCAGCGATGTAATGGCCAACGCCGAGGAGGGGTGCGCGCTTATAACCATTCAGGCGCACGTCAACACAGTCGCGGTCGCCACCCATGTTGAGGCGGCGGTGATAATCATCTGCAACTGCCACCCGGTCGTGCCCGACATGCTCGCGGCAGCGGAGCGGGAAAAGGTCGCCATCATGCAGACCGAAAAAAACCAGTTCGAGACGTCGCATTCGGTATATATGCAGATTAACCGTTGATTATGAAGAGTGTGGAGTTTGGAGCGCTGGGTGTGGAATTAACGTCAAAAAACGCGTCCCGCGCCCCGGTTTTAACTCCAAACTCCACACTTCAAACTCAAAACCGGATTAATTATGCTGTACAAGGCTGATCTTCACGTACACTCATGCCTGTCCCCCTGCGCCTCGTTAGATATGGCGCCGAGCGCTATTGTCGCGCGGGCTATGGAGGTGGGGATCAACTGCCTTGCCCTCACCGACCACAACTCCGCCGGCAACTGCGCCGCCATGGCGAACCTTTGCGAGCGCAACGGGATACTCTTCTTTCCGGGTATGGAGGTCACCACCGCGGAGGAGGCGCACATCGTATGCCTGTTCGGAGAGGTCGGCGCGGCGATGGAGCTTGGGCGGATAGTGTACGGGAAGCTGCCGGATATAGAAAACAACCCCGACAAATTCGGCGATCAGGTACTGGTCAACGAGGAGGACGAGGTTGAGGGGTTTGAGGAGCGATACCTTGGGGTGGCGTGCGGGCTTACCATAGACCAGTTGCGCCAGCATGTGTTCGCGCTCGGCGGGCTGTTCATTGCCGCACACGTGGACAAGCCGTGCTTCAGCGTGATATCGCAGCTGGGGTTCCTCAGCGGCGAGTTCTCGGCGACGGAGCTGTCGCGGGCGGGGGCCATGCGGGAGAAGTCGTTCAATTTGGTTAAGGGCTACACGGCGGTGAGCGCGTCCGACTCCCACTACCTGCACACTTTAGGCAGTGCGTACGTGGAGTTTGAGCCGGAAGAGGCGGGCATAGAGGGGTACGGGCAGGCCCTGCGGGACAACGCCGTGAAACTAGTAATCCTTGACGACGCCTTCAGGACTATGCCGTGGCAGCACGGCTGATTTGCGGCGAATTTGCGGAGATAGCACGAACTATGGGCATGACATAAGACGGCGTGCACAGCGGGAACAAGGGCGGCAAGTACGGTATTTGGCCCCCATTTTGTGAACGGGGACCGAACCGTAATTACTTCTTGGAGCCCTTTTTGACCGGAGCGGCAGCCTTTTTGGCCGGAGCGGCAACGACAACAGGCGCAGCCTTCTTCTCTTCGACCTTTGGCGCAGGGGCGGGCGCAGCCGCCTTAGGCGTATGTGCAGGCGCGGGTACCGGCTTTACGGCGGTATCTGCAACGCTGACAGACATTGTTTTGGCCTTGACCAGTTTCTCCTCAGCCATAATCTCCTGCATGGCCAGAAAATAGTTCTGCTCCGAGTGGTTCGCGTCAGGCAAACCAGCCGCCGTGCGTTTTTCCCAAATCTCGTAGGCCCTCTCCTGAATCCTCTGTTCCAGAGTTTTCATCTACCTCTTTCCTCCTCTTACGTGGTACAACTAAATATAAAATAAAAAAATTATACGTACATAAAATATAATTTATGGTATACGCAAAAATCAAATTTTTTTTTCCACATACATTATAGTATATTTCACATACCATGGCGATACAGCAAAAAACAGCCACTACCGAGAGCGAACCGCTGTCATTTGACGAGACCGTCAGGCGCGCCCTGGCCTTCTGCGACNCCCTGCCGGCGGACTTCGCGCAGTACCGCGCCCAGCTCGCGGAACTCCAGACACGCCTCTCCGGGGGCCGGCTCCACTTCGCCGTGCTGGGGCAGTTCAACCGCGGCAAGAGCACCTTCATAAACGCCCTTTTGGGCATGAAGGCCCTGCCGGCGTCGGTTTTGCCGCTCACATCAGTCCCCACCGTAATAGAATACGGCCCCCGCCAGCAGTGCAAAATCCGGTTCACCGACGGCAAGGCCGACCTCATTGACGATGGCTCTGTAGAGCATATGGAGACCACCCTGCGGCAGTATGTAGCCGAGGAAAGCAACCCCAAAAACGTCTTCTGCGTACGCGACGCCACCGTCACCTGCAACAGCGACCTGCTCATAAACGGGACGGCGCTCATCGACACGCCGGGGTTCGGCTCCACCCACCTGCACAACACGCAGACCACCCTCGACCTCCTTATAGAGTGCGACGCCGCCATCTTCCTCCTCTCCGCCGACCCGCCCATGACCCAGACGGAGATGGACTTCCTCAGGCACGTAAAAGACCGGGTGCCCAAGCTGTACTTCATCCTCAACAAGGTAGACCTGCTCACACCGGAGGGGCTCAGCGAGGTAGACAGGTTCATCCGCAACATACTGACCAAAGACCTCGGCTTCCCGCCCGATACCTCGCTATACCACACAAGCGCCATAAAAGGGTACGAGGAGGGCAGCGGGCTCGACGCCGTACGCAGTGAGGTGCTCGACTTCATGATCCGCGAGAAGTACTTCACCCTCTCCGAGGCGCTGCATGAGAAGTACGCCGAGGCCACGGCGGCAATAAAGGCCCTGCTGGAAAAGAAACTGAACGCCCTGCAGGCCCCCATATCCGGCGCGAAGGACGAAATAGGCGGCATCTCCGGCGCAATACACTACCTAGACCTCGAAGCGGAAACGCAACTCAAAAAGTGCGCCGCCGAAAAGGGCGAATTCAACGCTAAGAGCGCCGCGTGGACAGACGAAAACCTCGAATCATACAATATGTCCATGAAAAAAGCCCTCGACGCCCTCCTGACCGACAAATACTTCCCCTCCGAGGCCGCGACTGTCGCCTCCACACTGCTGCCAAAACACGCCGACGACCTCGGCTCGCAGCTGTTAAGCACAATATTGGATATGGCCAACAAATCCATCCGCTCGCTGGCCCTCCGCCACGCCCTTACGCTCACAAAGCTGCAAAAGAAGTACTCAGGGCAGCCGGCAGACGCCGCCCAAAAGCCGACCGACCCGGAAGCGCTCGCGAACCGCTTAGAAATCAGCACAGCCGGCATCCGCGCAGCCTTCGACTCCGCCGCCTTCCCGCAGCCGCAGCCGCAGGTGATGGATGTCTTCCGCAAAAAGTACGACCGCTTCGAGGCGATACGGGAGTTCTACGAGCCGCTCTGCGCCGAAGCCATAGCGAAAAACGTCGACACCGCGGTAAAACAGGCAAAGGCGCTCGCCGACGCGGCATGGGAAAGCATGCGGCAGACAATCGCCGCCGGATACCGGGAGATAACTGACAATCTGGCGCAAATGCAGGGCGAAAAGCAAGGCGGGTTAGACAGGGCGCAGGAAGATGCCAGCGAGGAGATAATGTTCCTGAAGTACAAGCTGAGGGAACTGAAGGCGCTGGCCTGACGGTGGGGGNGACAGGAAATTTGCCGTTTATTATGATTTATCCCAACGTTTCGCGGTATTTGAAAAAATCAATGGCCAACTCTTGAAATCCCACGCGCCCATAATCTATCATATATAATAGGAATAGTCTAATATATAAATATCCCAAATAAGGGGGGGAAGATGAGCAATAAATACACGTCAGTCGTTACTCTTGACTTTCAGTACGCGCACAGGTTTATGAATTGGCCCAGAGAGGCAAAACATTTGCACGGGCACTCCGGCCTTTTGACCATTGAGCTGGAAGACACCGTAGACCCTGTAACAGGGTATGCGCACGCCTGCAAAGACGGGCAGAAGAAAGCATGGGAGGTCTTGGACCACTTTCACCACGCCACGTTGTTTCAGGAGGGCGACCCGCTCCTTGACGCAGTCCTCGAAACATATAAAAAACACGGAATTACCAACGACCCTGAGCACTGCGTACCGCTAAAAAAAATAGACCATGCCCTTGCCTGGTCGTACCCGGAATACAGGATCGTGGTAACAAAAAAGGTTTCAACTTGTGAAAACCTTTGCGAACTATTTCACGCGCTTCTTAAAGACAAGATNCCTATTAAAAAGATTACCATGCGGTCGTCTTCCATTAACTGCGCGTCAAAAGAGTTTAACTAAAGAAATCTCCGCCCGGCGCCGGAGAGGAGATGCTGCAAGGCACAAAAATACTTGCTTCTAATGCTGACAACATATTATATTGTGAAGATAGGATAAATCTTACGACAAAAGATAGCGATAACGGCGGAAGTCAGGACAAACAGCGGTGACAGGNGAAGGAAAATGAGTGAAAAGAAATTGATGGAACGTATTTTTGACGTAATTGCTGTTTGCGGTGTTCATATGTATTGCACTTTTGCTCCCGCAAGTAAGGCAATTACTTATTGGTATAGGTGAAGGTGTAATAGGTCGAGAATTGGATAGTGAATGGTGGACCCGTATTATGAATTTGATCTCGACATATATAACGATAGAACAGTATGGACATTTTTTGCCGGATTTGATGAAGACGATATGTCGCCTGATGGTATCGTATCGCCTTATTTACGAGGGGAATTCCATGGAAATTTCGGGTGGAGTCCTTATTACTTTAGCTTGTACAGAAACGAACCGACTTCGGAACAATGAGGTGATATTCCGGCGGTATATTGTAATGGTATTCCCCCGCTAAGTGAGAGACACCCCGCGACCGCTACTACCTCACCGAGGAAGAGCGGGAAAGGCTTCTGGGAGCAATTCGGGAGCATAGGCTGCCCGTATCTCTTCTAAAAGGTATAGTATTCCGATTTTGGGATGGATACCAGAGGCGTGTGTGCAGGATGCTTACATTTTGCTTATAGTTGGCATAAAATAGCCAATAAATGATATATAAAGTTTGGCGCAGCAGTAAATAAATTCGGGAATAAAAAAAGCCCTGTAACATACTGATATTACAGGGCTTGATAAATACCCCCAGCAAGGTTCGAACTTGCGACCCCAGGTTTAGGAAACCTGTGCTCTATCCAACTGAGCTATGAGGGCAGTTTAGTCGTCTAAGCGCGCGTCTATGTGTTTTTTGTCCTCGGCGTTAAGAAAATTGTTCTTTTCGAGGACGAACGTCATCTCCTTTATAGTTCTATTCAGATGGGCGAAATCGTTTTTTTTTAGCATAGAGTGAAAATTATTGAACCTATCGTCCATTTTCTTGCCATAGGCCGCAAATTCCGCCTTAATATCATTTTGCAAACCTATTTTAAGCCAAATAAAACCCGTAAACGCCGCTACGAGAAGAACGAGCGTTCTTATATTTTCTTCATTACGGATTAAATCCAGTAAGTCCATAGCACTACCCACTCTCTATCCATAATATACTATATTCCCTCCCCAAAAGCAAATTTTTTACATAATCCCGTTGAGGCCGTCGGTTTTGATTACCGAGGAGTAGGCTTCGGATTTTCCGTATTCGACCAGGAAGTCTGACTGGAGGCTTTCGAGGTCTATTTCGTCTATGGGCACCAATGCGTCGGCGAATATGTTCCAGAGGCGTTCGTCGTACTTTGGCGGGGCGTTTCTGGCGGAGTCACCGGTTTGCGTGAGGTGGCAGAGGGTGTCGGCCACCGTGATGTGCGCCACGAAGGCGGGGTCCGACGAGGCGTTCCACGGGTCGTGGTGGTGTTTTACGGTATCGCAGATTATGTCGGGCAGATTCCATTTTTCGGCGAGCCAGGCGCCTATCTGGCCGTGGCTTACGCCAAGGACCTCCATCTCGGCGGCGTCTATGTCCATTTCGGCCTCCTGCGCCAGTTTTAGCGATTCGGCCATTTCAGGGGCGAAGTACTGGTTCAGGATCATTTTGCCCATATCGTGGAGCAGACCGGCCACGAAAGCCTCGCCGGCGTAGCGGGAGCCGGTGTTTTTGGCCAGCATACGCGACGCCACGCCGCACCCCGCGCTGTGCTCCCAGAACTTGACCGCGTCGAACCCCACAGCGCCGGAGTTTGAGTTCTTGAAGGCGTCGAAAACGGAGAGCCACAGGCCCATATCCTTTACCGTGTTAAACCCAAGCACGATGATGGCCATATTAACCGTGGATATCTCTCTGGAGTAGCCGTAGTAGGCGGAGTTGGCGAGTTTGAGCAGTTTTGCCGTAAGCGCCTGGTCGGTGGATATCAGCCGCGCAAGTGTGTCGGCGGAAGCCCTTTTGCTGTCTATCATCTGGAGCATTTTTGATATGACGGTGGGCAGGGTGGGCAGGCCAATAACGCTCTGCGCCACTTTCCGTATTCTTTCGGGGTTTACCGTTTTGCTCTCCATTACGCCTCTAAGTCTACCAGCCTGCCGTTGTCGGTCATTTGGACCATTACTTCCGGCGGCATATCATCGTTTTCCTCATCGCCGCCGTTCTCGTCGTCCGGGAGGCGTTTCTTGCCTTTGCGCTCCTGCTCCCGCTTGTCTTCGGGGTTTATATTTTTGCCCTCGGCCTCTTCCGCCCCTCTGGCTATGCGCATCTGGTGGTCGAAATTGTCGCGGACGGTGTCGGCGTTCTGCTGCTGGTGGGCCATGGGCGCGCGCACGACCTCTGACTGCTGGCTGGTCACCTGCGGCATGTTCATCACCGGAATATTGGCATTGATGCCGTTCATAACCGTACTCCCGTTTACTGTGTTTACAGACAGCGGGCGAAAACAGCCCACCTCTATAATTATATTACGCCGCCTTATTGCGGCGAGTCATTCCAAAATCAGCCGCGCCCTCACGGCTCAAATTTCTGGAGCAGCCTCGCGCGCAGCTTCATCATAGCTTTCGAGTGTATCTGGCTCACGCGGCTCTCGGTCAGGTTGAGCACCACGCCTATTTCCTTGAGCGTCAGCTCCTCGTAGTGGTACAGCGCCACGACTATGCGCTCGTTTTCCGGCAGGTCGGCGATTGCGCTTTTCAGGAGTTCCTTTATCTCGCCGAAGCCCAGATCCTTCAGCGGGTTCACGCTGTCGGGATCCTCTATCTGGTCAGACATCTTCAGGTCTCTGGAGTCGGAAAACGGGTCCGACGACGTCTCGTCCATGGAGACTATAGTTGTTGGGGTGACCTCGTTCAGTATCTGCTCGTACTCCTCGATCGTAACGCCCAGTTCCTTGCAGACCTCGTCGTCGTACGGGGAGCGGCCCAGCCTGTTTTCGAGCCTTGTGAATGTCTTTTGCAGTTCACGCGACTTCTGGCGCACCGAGCGCGGCACCCAGTCGAGCGCGCGCAGCTCGTCGAGGATGGCCCCGCGTATCTTGTGCCCGGCGTAGGTTTCGAACTTGAACCCGCGCTCCGGCTCGAACGTGTCCACCGCCTTTATGAGCCCCAAAATCCCCGCGCCGTACAGGTCGTCGCGGTCGACCGAAGCCGGCAGGTTCACCGCGAGGCGCTGCGTCGTGTACTTTACGAGGTGTGCGTACTCCACGAGCAGTTTGTCCTTGGCGACCTTGGACCCTGTCTCCTTGAATTCACGCCACAGATTTTCCAATCCAAGCATTAACGTACCCCGTTCGTGTGTATATCTTTACGATTATTACCCATAAAAACCCCGGCGGGCAAACAGCGCCCGCCCTTTCGGTTTATGTATTTATGGTTATTATTCATAATATAATCTCCGCCGCTACTTTTTAACGCTTCTGACGATAGTATCGGTCCGCGGGTCTACCTGTATCACGTTCCCGTCCTGATCGTAGTTGAGGCGCTGCTGGTATAAATATATACGCTGCAGCAGCCCGCCGTCAATAAGGTGCTCATGATTGACCGGGATATCGGTAATCAGCCCTTTCAAAAATATGTTGCCGAGGATCAGCCCGACTAACCAAAACACCAGCGAGGCGGCGAACCCCTTCATCGTCGCTATGACAATGACCATAGTATCAAAATAATTCTCGAAATCGTAACTTACCAAAAACATTACAACAAAAGCACAGAAGCCCAAAAAGAACGCCAGGCGCTTAGTCCACAAAACCATAGCCGCAGCCTTGCTTCTGGAGGCCTCTTCACCGGAGATTTCTTCTTCGTCTTCGTCTTCGTCTTCGCGCTCATCATCTTTTTTTGCCATTTACAGCTCCTTTGAAATATCGTCCGAAAAATCCGCCGCTGCCGCCGGGCGCCACTCCGCCGCCGGCGATCTTTTGCGCCAGCATCGAAACGAGCTTGTAGAAGCGGCTGTCCGCCGACTGCTCGCCCAAATGCGCCTGCAAACGGCCAAGGCGCAGGGTATCGCGGTCATTTGGTAATATAGAACATAACTCGACCTCTTTTTTCAAATATTTTTCAACCATCGTATTTAGCCGGCCAAACGTTTCGGCCCCCTCACGCTCGTTTGCCACCGTATTTACCACAACCGCTATCCTGTCTGTACCCTTTTCGCCCAAAACTTTCACTATCGCGTAGGCGTCGGCCAGAGACGACGGGTCTGGCGTCATCACTAAAAGGACGAGGTCCGCGTGGCGGGCAAAACCTGTCACAAGCGTGCCTATGCCGGCGCCGGTGTCCATGAGCAGGTAGTCGTAGCTGGCCTCAAGCCCCATAAAATCCATGCGCAGGCGCTCAAGACGCCCCGCGTCCAGATTGGCCAGCTGCTCAAGCCCCGACGCCCCCGGCACCAGACATACCCCCGGCGCGACCTCGACCACGATATCCGCCATGGCGCACTCGCCCCGGACCACGTGCGATATGTTGAAGCGCGGGGCGATCCCAAGCAGTATGTGGATGTTCGCGAGGCCCAAATCGACATCCATCAGCAGCACCCTCTTATCCAGCTTTGCCAGGCTCGCCGCGAGCGCGATGGAGAGCGTGGTCTTGCCCACCCCGCCCTTGCCGCTCGTCACGGCAATGCTCACGCAGCCGCCGCGGTCCGCCTTCTTAGACGGCATCGACGGCTTTATATCGGCGGATTCCGCCATTTCGCGCAATTTTTGAGCCTGATCGCTCACAACATACATCCTTTCCGTATATCCCCTGCGTTGGCGGGCGCGATAAATCGCGCCCCTACATTGCACGCCCTTCCATCAGCCTCTTTACAAACTTGCCCGCCTGCGCCAGCTCGATATCATCCGGCACGCTCTGCCCCGCCGTAAAGTACGACACCGGTATGGCCAGCTCGCTTACTGCGTTAAAGATGCTGCCGAGCTTCGTCGTCTCGTCGAGCTTCGTAAACAGCAGCCTGTTGACCCGCACACCGCGGTACTTGTTCGCCATGTCGATAAGGTCCGAGTCCTTTGTGGTCGCGCTCAGCACGAGGTGCGTCTCATCGGGGCGCAGCACGTTTACCAGCTGCTTGAGCTCGTCCATGTGCTCGGTGTTGCGCTGGCTCCTTCCCGCCGTGTCGACGAATATGACCTCGCTGTCCCCGCAGGCGGCGAGCGCGTCCGGAATCTCGTCGGGCGAGAAGACAACCTGCAGGCCCACGCGCACGATGTCGGCAAACGTCTGCAGCTGGCTGATCGCGGCGATCCTGTAGGTGTCGGAGGTTATGAGCGATATCTTGCGACTCTTGTTGAAGCAGCAGTGCGCGGCAAGCTTGGCAAGAGTCGTGGTTTTGCCGGAGCCGGTGGGACCCACAAACGCCACAATAAGCGGCTCGCCCTTTTTCACCTTGAGCGGGCCGGAGACCGGGAACTGCTCGCCGAGCGCGGCCTCAAGCTTATGTTCGAGCTCAATGTCCGTAAGCTGCGAGTTGCCGCGGACGTTGTTGACCAATCTCTTAGCTATATCCGGCTTTACCTCGGAGTCGACAAGCCGCTTGACAAACGCGTCCCAGCCGCTGTCGCCGGCCATTGCGAAGCGGGGCTGCTCCGGCAATGCGTGGGCGGCAGGGGGAGGGGCCGACGGCGCGGGAGCGGGAGCCGACACCGCGTTCTCCAATATCGTCTTCACCAGATCCTTAAGCTCGTTGACATCGGCCTTTATCTCCGATATCTCGTTTAGCCCCTTGACCGTGGACGGGAACGCGCCGGTCTTTGTGTGGCGCGGCTGGCTCTGGCCGGCGAAGTCGCCCCGCTCCTGCTGCTGGCCACCAAACGGGTCGTGGCGCGGCGGCGCATACGGCCTCACCACCGGCTCGGGGAACGCGGGGTCCGGCATTTCGGGCTTAGGCGGGTCGACAATGGACGACACCGTCTGGCGGGGGCGGCCATATATGCCGGAATCGGCGGGGCCGGAGACCTTGAGCGGCGGGAACGCGGGCGACTTCGCGGGCGAAGCGTTCTCGTCCACGCCGGCTACCACGCGGTACTCCTTGCCGCCCAGCACCTTGTTGAGCGTCTCCTGAGAGATCACCACGGCATCGTCGCCGAGCTCATTCTTGATAAGCTCATACGCTTCGCGCAGGCTCTTCGTAACGTACGTTTTAATGCGCATTTATATCAGTCCTTATAATTAATGACACCCCGCAACCCGCTCGCATAACCAATCCCCCGCCCCCTCATCCTCATATACGGAGGGACCGGAATCCACCCGTACACATTATTTATCGATACCATCCCCATATACAAAGCGTATCCCAAACCCGCCCTACGCGCCCTCCGTTGATACCATCCCCAACGACCGAATTTCCACCCCGGCGACGATCTCGTTGTACGACAGCACCACAAGCTCCTGAAAGTTGGTCTCCGTCAGCCTCTTGAGCTGCGGGCGCACGGTCGGCGAACATATCAGTATCGGGTACTCGCCCACCTGCTTCACGAGTTCTATCTGCTCGCCGAGCGCCTCAAGTATGCGGCTGGCGTCTACCGGCGAGAGCGAGAAGTGGAACACGCCATCCCTCTCCTGAATCGCGCCCTCAAGCTTCGCCTCAAGGTTCGGGTCAAGCGTTATGACGGGGATGACACCCTCGTCGTTTTTGTATATCTCGCAGATCTGCGGCGCGAGGGCGTTGCGCACGTACTCCGTCAGCACGTCGCTGTTCTTGGTGCGCGCCGCCACGTTCGCAAGCGTTTCCAGTATCAGCATCAGGTCCCTTATAGAAACCCGCTCGCGCAGCAGGTTCTGCAGCACCTTGTGTACGTCACCGAGCGTCATCAGCCTCGGTATCAGCTCCTCAATCACCGCCGACCCCTGCTCGCCTATGTTGTCGACCAGCGTCTTGACGTTCTGGCGGGTCAGTATCTCGTGCGAGTGCTTCTTTATGGTCTCGGTGAGGTGCGTGGCCAGAACCGCGGGCAGCTCGACCACCGTGTAGCCTGCCACCTCGGCGTCGCTCTTCTGGCTCTCGGTGATCCATATCGCCGGCAGGTTGAACGCCGGCTCTACCGTGGGCACGCCGCGTATCTTGCGGGTCGCCGTGCCGGGATCCATAGCGAGGTACGCGCCGCTCATCAGTTCCCCCTTGCCAACCACCACGGTGCGGATCTTTATCTTGTACTCGTTCGGCGTGAGCTGTATGTTGTCCCTTATGCGTATTGGCGGGATGATGATGCCAAGCTCCGTAGCCAGCACCTTGCGTATATGCGTTATCCTCTCAAGCAAATCCCCGCCCTGCTTGGCGTCTACGATGGGTATCAGCCCGTAGCCGATTTCGAGTTCCATCGGGTCTACGTGCAGGTAGCTCTCTACCGGCTCATCTTTCGGCTTTGCGGCCTGCTGATCCGTCTGTTGATGCGCGGCCTCGGAGGCTTTGGCCTCGGAGGCGATACTTTTGGCGCGCTGCGTGGTCACATAAGCTATGGCGAAACAGGCGCCGCCGAGAATGATAAACGGCGGCTTGGGGAATCCGGGGATTAGCGCGAATATCGTCATCAGCGCGCCGGCTACCCACATCACCTTAGGGTTGGCGAAGAGCTGGTTAGTTATCTCCATGCCGAGGTTGCCCTCGGAGGCGGAGCGGCTGACTATCATGCCGGCGCCTACCGAAATCATGAGCGCGGGGATCTGCGACATCAGGCCGTCGCCGATCGTCAGGCGCGTGTAGGCCTGTATCGCCTCTTCCCAGTTCATGCCGTTCATAGCCACGCCTATGATGAACCCGCCCACGATCTGGACGATGATGATGATGATGCCGGCTATGGCGTCGCCGCGCACGAACTTGGACGCGCCGTCCATAGCGCCGTGGAACTCCGACTCGCGCGAAATCTTCTCGCGCCTCGAACGCGCCTGCTCCTCGTTTATGAGCCCCGCGTTGAGGTCGGCGTCAATCGCCATCTGCTTGCCGGGCATGGCGTCGAGCGTGAAGCGCGCGGCAACCTCGGCTATACGGCCCGCGCCCTTGGTGATGACGATGAAGTTGATCAACACCAATATCAGAAATATGATGACGCCGACGACGATGTTATCCCCCGTGACAAACCCGCCGAATGTGTCGATGACCTGCCCCGCGTAGGGGGGGTTCGACCCCAGAATCAGGCGCAGCGTGGCCACGTTGAGCGACAGCCGAAACAGCGTAATAGTCAACAGCAGCGCGGGGAACACCGAAAACTCCAGCGACTCCTTTGTGTACATGGAAACAAGGAGGATCAGAAGCGCGATGCAGAGGTTGAGCGTGAGCAGTATGTCTATGAAAAACGTAGGCACGGGGATGACGAGGATGACGACAATACTGATGACACCGATAACGACCATGAGGTCGCGGTGCTTGCCGACATTCATCAAAAAGTTCGTAATCGCGCCCACACTACCGCCGAGCGCGGCCCCTGCCGGTGTATTCATAATCCCCTTACCGATATAGCCGATAACCGTCCCTATGACAGCTATACGTATATAATATATATAATAATATTATTAATATCAAGGAAAATATCAAAATTTCTTGATATCCGGCGCCGCGCTGCAGATAGCAGGGCCCGTCCCTATAGCTGGAAATTGGGGGTTGTCATCCACATCGCCGAACACCCATTTACCCCTTACCCTTACGCCGCCCGGTTTTTCATGTTCGCGATCTCTACCAGAATCGAGATTATGGCGTTCCAGAACTCGGCGGGGAGGACCATGCCCACCTCCACCTTTGGGTAGAGGGCGCGGGCGAGCGCGACGTCCTCGCGCACGGGGATGTCGTTCTCCAGCGCAACCTTCTTTATCCGCTGCGCCACCGCGTCGGCCCCCTTGGCCACCACCACCGGAGCCTCGTCCTTCGCCGCGTCGTAGCGCAGCGCTATGGCAAGGTGCGTCGGGTTCGTCACCACCACCGAGGCCTGCGGCACCGAGTCCATCATGCGGCGCTGAGACATCTCCATCTGCAGGCGGCGGATGCGCCCCTTGACCTTCGGGTCTCCCTCCATCTGCTTGTGCTCCTCCTTTATCTCCTGATGCGTCATCTTGATCTTCTTAACGTGGTCGTACCGCTGGTAGGAGTAGTCGGCAATGGCAATGACTATAAGCACAAGGGCGGTGCGGATGAATATGTCGAAGGTGGAGACGAGTATGAAGTTCCAGATAGCCGCGACGGAAGCGTCGGCAAGCGCTATAAGTATCTCGTACTCGCTCTTTATGGTTATGTAGGCGATGTAGCCGATGATGATGATCTTGAGGATATTCTTGACCGTCTCGATAACAGAGCGGAGAGAGAACAGGCGCTTGATCCCGCTAAGCGGGTTTATCTTTGAAAGCTTGGGCATGATGGGATCAAAGGTGATGAGCCACCCGATCTGTATGAGGTTGGCGATAAGCCCGGCCAAAAACACCGCACCCAGAATCGGCAGCATGAGCTTTATAGTCAGAATAATCGAATCCTGCCCTATCTTTATCAGCCGCTGCACGCTCATATCTGTAATCGAAAACATCTCCATACAGTCGCGCAGGCTCATCTCAAACGACTCAAGCATCCACGGCCCGGAAATGCGCAGCATGAAGATGGCGGCCAGAAGCACGAACACGGAGTTGATATCCGTGCTTTTGGCCACGTTCCCCTTCTTGCGGGTATCCTCCCGCTTTTTAGCTGTTGGGGCTTCGCTCTTTTCTTGCGATGAATCTTCGGCCATGGACGCTGTCCCACCGCCTTCACAGGGTTAAGGGTGATTTAAACTTGCCGGCTTTATCAAGTATGTAATTTATTATAAATCCCAAGATTAAATAATTATAATATTTGGTAAACGGCTATTCCAAAAATAATCAAAAAATCACTCAATCCCCGCCCCGCGAAAAATCGCTGCAAACGCCGGGTTAAACCTTAGTACAGCCGGGGATAACGGGTTTTCGGAATCATTCGAATCGGATTTTTCCTTTGCGAAATTGTTCCGGTTCCTCCCGGTTACGTCGAACGCGCGGGCGCTTTACCCCAAAATCGCGGCCACCCTCTCAATGCACTCTTCAAGGCCGCAGACCAAAACGTTTTCGCCTGCGGGGTAGACTCTTTCGACCGGGGCGGCGATGAACGCGTGTTTTATCTTTAGCTCCTCGATTGCCGTGAAAAAGCCTTTGGCGATGTGGGGGGCGGTTGAGGATTTGATTTCCACCGCTACCAGCTCTTTTTGATTATCCAGAATCAGGTCTATCTCCTCGCCCTTATGGGATCTGTAAAAATACGCTTCGTACCTGCCGCACCGGTTTATCCCCGATAGAATCTGCTCTATGGCAAACGACTCGTACGACGCGCCGTAATAGGGGTGGGCGAAGAGTTCTTCGTAATTTTTTATGTTCAGCAGGTAGTGCAGGACCCCGTTGTCCCTGAACAGGATTTTGGGCGACTTCACCAACCGTTTTTTGAGATTCGCTTCGAGCGGCGGCAGTACCCTCAGCATAAACGTATCCACCAGAATATCAATGTAGTGATTTACCGTATGGTGGGACACGCCGAGGGATTCGCCGATTTTGGAGCGGTTCAACACGGCGGCGTTGTAGTGGGCGAACATTGTCCAGATCCGCCGCATTTGATTAGCGCCGGCGTTAAATCCTAATTGGACGATATCCCTCTCTAAAAAGGTTCTTATGTAATTCTCCCGCCAGTCGAATGACTCCTCATCACTGTCCGCCAGAAAGCTCAACGGGAACCCGCCCCTGCTCCACAAATTATCGCTCGAATTTGAGAATTCGCGTACTTCGTCCATCTGGAACGGGGTCATCTCGATATACCTTATCCGCCCCGCGAGCGACTCACTTGACTGCCTGAGCAGATTCGGCGAGGCTGAGCCAAGGATTATGAACATCCCGTTTCGCCGGTTTTTATCAATGATGCAGCGCAGCATGGGAAAAAGCTCGGGCGCGTTTTGAATCTCGTCCAGACAAATTGTTTTGTCGGAGTGCATGTCGCAGAACCGTTCGACATCCTGCAGCAGGTTTAGATCCCCCTGGCGCTCCAAGTCCAGCAAGATAAACTTGTCATTGCCTTCGGATATGCTCTTTACGAGCGTAGTCTTCCCGCACTGGCGCGGCCCCAAAATCGCGGTAACCGGGGCATGTTTCAGCGATTTCTGGATTGACTCCGCAAATTTTCTACTCGTAACACCCTGTAACATAATAAGTTACCTCCTATCTCGTGAAAATTGGAAGTCCGACTTCCATTTTTCATAAAATAGTTTATGCTTTCATAAAAAACAAGGAAATTTTTATCTTTTTTTTCACAAATTCTATATAGATATCTCATTGTAATACAAGATATTACAGTGTTTCGGTGAAAATTGGAAGTCTGACTTCCAATTTTCATAAAATAGTTTATGCCTTTATAAAAATTAAGGAAAATCTTATCTTTCGACCCGTCCTTCCCCCAAAATCGCGCTAACCGGGGCGGTTTTAGGCGCTTCCATGTTAGATTTACTGGGGGGCTGAATCTAACTTGCTCATTTTTGGAGGAGGATTTAGGGTCGGGATAAAATTTGGAAATTTTGAGATTTACCGTTTGCGAACCGTGTGCCCAAATGTATATTATTCGGGAAGGCTTAAAAAACAAAATGGTACCAGCGCATCAACCGCAAAAAAGCTGCAGAAGGACGTTATGATTAAAAAAGGTTTGGTTTTTTGTGTTATGTTTGCTGTTTTGTGTCCTGCAACCGCACAAAAGCGTCATTTCTGGGTTAGTTTTATCGGTTATGATGGGGTATCTCCACTTTTCGCGTCATATGAACGGGATAGCACTGACGGCATATACATGTATGCTGATGGGCGCTTGGTAGAACTTGATGTACATCTTCCTAAAAACGTTCAATGCTTCCAAGTAAAAAATGGTATTTATGTTTTTGGCCATGGTGGTTCTCCTTATCGTCCGGCAAAGTTCCAATTCAAACAAAGCGGGCAAAACCTTTTTTTTGAACAGACTGTAGCGTTGACTCAAAACCAAACCTCTACTACCGTGGCTATGAATAATAATGAGTTCTTTATTCTTGCAAAAGATGGTAATAGAAGTAATGGTGATATGACCAGTATAATATATCGTATAAAATACCGCAATCAGTCTCGGGTTGATACAATTACAATTAACGAATGTGGTATTCGGCTGCTTGATGCCACTAACGACCATTTGTACTATAGTGTTGACTACTATAATGATGACGATTCGTATCCTCCAACATATGGCAGCATATATCAGATAGGTCTTACGGATGGCGTTCTCACCGAAATAGCAAAAGACATTATAACTTGGCCATCTGAAGCAACAATCGTGCCACACCTTAATTTGGTTCAATCCCATAATATGTTACTGAACTATAAAGAAAATATCAAAATTTATTCGCAGAATGAAGACGATGTAATCTCAAGACCATTTTATTTATATGAGTACAATGCTCTTGTCAATAACAAAAATTCATCTGATATTAGCACCTGGGACTGTTACCCTCTCGCCCCCGGCGGGAAAATACCAACAGAATTAAAAATGGTTCCGTGCGTTAATCTTGGCGGCGGAGCAAAATAATACCGGCGTGTCAATAATTTATGGTTAAACAAAAAGGGAGTGTAAATAAATTTCTGTAAATTAGTTTTTTACAAAAATGCAGTACGTTATTACGTTTTCTATATAATATCCATCAAAAATTACATTATCACCATCTGCATACTCCAATATTACAATTAAGTTTTTCCGTATGAAGTTTATTAAGCGCGTTTACCCCCTCTTCTCCTCAACAGGCACCGTAACGCCCCAGCGGAATTCGATCTTTGTGGATTGCAGGGCGGGGATGGCGTTGAAGAGCTGTTCGAAGAAGGCCTGGGTTGTTATTCGGGCCTGTGAGTATAGCTCGCGGTCCCTTCTTGCCTTGAGTTCGGCTTCCTGCTTGTACTTTTTCAGCATCTCCGGGTATTCTTCGGGCTTTGGCTTTCTGAATACGCCGCTCATGTCGCGGATCCGGCGGATGTCGAACTCGTGCGAGATGACCTGGATTGGGGGGAATGTTACAATCAGGGACTCGTAGCGCGTGGTGTCTATGTAGTAGCTCGCGGTGTCTATGCGGATGTCGCGGCAGTTGATGCCGAATTTTACGGTACCGTCGGCGATAACCCACACTTCTCTTCCGGTTTGGGGTATGGGCATATTCCAGATATTTCTCAGATTCTCGGCTCTGTCCTCGAACAACTCCGAGTATTTGTAGTGCAATGAGACGAACTCGGCGGCCGGCAATACCTGACGCGCCAGAGTGCTTACGCTTATCTCCTGTTGCGTTGTCGCGCCGAAGAACTGCTGCAACGGCAGAAACTGCAGCGCAAGGAAAATCCCGGCTATTAACACTACGGGAATGATTATCTTTTTGATAATTTTGTAGGTTATAAACATTGCGTCCCTCCAAGGATTAAGTTATTAATACATCCACAATTAAATGTCGCACCTGTTACGATACATGCATGGGCGCAATTCATCATGCCCGTGCTCCCCGTGTACGGCAAATTACCATTCCCCGCCATCACCCGCTCATCAAATACAACAATTTCCATATATCCTGAATGATCCCCTCCGTCATCCGCCTGAACAGCGTTGCCAGCATGGGGAGGACAATTATCATCGTGGCTATGCCAACGAGAATTTTGAGCGGCAGGCCGACGAAGAATATGTTCATCTGCGGTACGGTGCGCGCCACTATGCCCAGCGCTACCTGCGTCAGAAACAGCGTTACGAACACCGGCGCGGCGAGTTTGAGGCCGAGTATGAAAACGTCGGCAGTCATAGACGCTATGTGGTCTGTCAATGGCCCGCCGGGAAATGATGCCGTAAACAGGGGTATAATCTCAAAGCTGCGCTGTACGGTGAGCAACATGAAGTAGTGGCCGTTGAACAGGAGGAAGAGGATGGTGAACAGGATGACCTGCAGCTGGCCGAGTACCGTCGCCATCTCGCCTGACGACGGGTCTATCACCTCCACGAAGCCAAAGCCCATTTCGGTATCAACCATGCGCCCCGCGAAGTTTACCGCCGCGAAAAGGAACGACGACGCGAACCCCACCGCCAGCCCAACCATCGCTTCCTTGATGACAAGCAGAAAAAATAACCCTAACGAAAACTCGCCGGGGAAAGCAGGCAGGCCGATTGTGAGCTGCACGGAAAAGAGCGCGGTTGTCAGAAGCAGGCCCATAAACGCCTTGACCTGCACCGGCACGTACTGCGCGCCGAATATCGGGAGGAGGGCAATCATGGTAATCACCCGCACGAACATCAGCAGGTAGTATTGTATCTGGTCGAGCGAGACCATGAGCCCGGCGAGGTCGTTCATCGCGGCGCGGCTCCGTTGGCTGAAAATAATATGCCGGGGCGTTTGCGCGCGGTCATGGCGAGAGGCCCACTTTGGCTATCATGTCGAAGAGGCCGAAGGTGTACTCCATCAGCTTCATTATCATCCACGGCATAAGGAAGAGCAGCACAAGCGCTATGCCCAGAAATTTGGGGATGAACGTGAGCGTGGCCTCGTGGATCTGCGTAACGGCCTGGAAGATGCCGACCATGAGGCCGAGGGCAAGGCCCACGCCAAGCATAGGGCCCGACATCATGAGCGTTATGATAAGCGCCTCACGCCCAATATCCACAACGACTGTAGGTTCCATAGCCAAATCCTGTTTAATGATACTTTATTCACGGAACAGATGCCCGCGCGAACGTTAATTTATCATTGACCCTTTTTACCTGAACGATACCACCAGCTGGCGGACGAGCAAATGCCAGCCGTCGACCATCACAAACAGTATTATCTTAAACGGCATAGATATCATGGTAGGCGGCAGCATCATCATACCCATGGAGAGCAGAACGCTCGCCACCACCATATCTATCACCAGAAACGGTATAAACAGTATAAACCCTATTATAAATCCAGTTTTAAGCTCGCTCGTTATGAACGCTGGGATGATGACCTCAAGCGGCAGATCGTTTACCGTGCGCGGCATCGGCATGCGGCTTATGCGCACAAAGAGGGCTACATCCTTCTCGTTTACCTGACGCAGCATGAAGTTGCGCACGGGCTTTATGGCGAGGTCCACCGCTTCCCTGAACTGTATCTCCTCGGCGATGTACGGCTGCAGCGCCTTGTCGTTCATTTCGGTTATAACCGGCATCATCACGAATAATGTCATAAAAAGCGCGAGGCCGACCATGAGCTGGTCCGGCGGCAGCGTCTGCGTACCGAGCGCGCGGCGCAAAAACGATAGGACTATTATTATGCGGATGAACGATGTCGTCATTATAAGTATTGACGGCGCGAGCGCGAGGACCGTTATAAGGAACAGAACCTGAAGCGACGTGCTTACATCGCCGGGGCTGGCCGCGCTGCCTAACGAGACGGTTACGCTGGGGATGCTTGTCTGGGCGCAGAGGTAGGCGAAAAGGCCGACTACGCATATAGACAGCGTGAACATCGCGGCGCGCAGCGGTGTGAATGTTCTGATTATGCGCTGGCCTGCGCTCAAGTTTTGATACCGGGCTGCCGATAACGATAATGGGGTGACGGGCTCGCATTTATCCGCCAAAACCAAATCATCCCGCGCAGACAATTTATTTTCGCCCGCTGCCCGCAGCGCCGGCGGCATCTTCCGATTTTCGTCGACACGTATCACGGTTCCCTCCATGAGGCTCCGCTGTACCAGCATCAACAAATAATTTTTGACTTTTTCGATCATCGCTATTTCTTCATCTTCCCCATAAAGTTATTGAGGGCGTCCTTAAAGCTCGTAATACCGGTACCGCTCTTTGACGACGCGATAAGCTCTATGGCCTTGCCGCCCTCTATCTTCTCAAGGAGGACGATGTTTTCGAGCGTATGCCCCACAAGGTAGACCGTGTCGCCTACCCGCGCCAGAGATATGCTGCGGTTCTGGCCGAGGTAGAGCGTCTCTATGACGTCCATATTGTTGCCGCCGCCCACTTTCGCCACGCCAGACACGCCAATCCTGCGCACTAACCACGCGGCGGCGAGTATGAGCACGGTGACCATCACAAGCATGCCGATGATGCGCAGCAGGAGGATGGCGTAATTCTCCGGCTGGCGGGTGAAACCGGCTATGGACGCGGCATCGGCGAGGGTCGTGTCGGCCCCGGTGGAGATGTCATCGTTCACCTTTCCGATGTCGAAAAAGCCGATGTCTGGATCGGGGGCGGAGCTATCCTGACCGTAAACGGGAAATGGCGCGGCCATGACTGATATTGCGAGCAACACCAGCGCCGCGTTAACAAGCGTTCCGAAAATTTTCACGAGACGTCTCTCCTGTATCTGTATTAATACATATTTCAATCTTCCTGCCGGCGCATCACTTCAAACTCTTGATCCGATCCTCCGCCGATACCAGAGATACGACACGGATGCCGAATTTATCATCAACTACCACAACTTCCCCTCTGGCGACAATCTTGTTGTTGACAATCAGGTCAACCGGCTCGCCTGCCAGTTTGTCAAGCTCCACTATCGATCCCGGCGCAAGCTCCAGAATCCTTTTTATTGACATCTCGGATTTTCCGAGCTCAATATTGATCTCAAGCTCCACGTCAAGCAGCAGGTCGATATTCTCCTTCGGGCCGTCGTATCCACCCGTTCTGTGGGGGGGCGGGGGGGGAGGGCCGTAGGATGGCGGGGGGCTGAACGAACTGCTGCTGCTGCCCGCCGAGCTGAAACTTGAAGCGGTCATCTGCGTGAGCGCGTCCATCTCGTCCTGGCTGATCCCGATGCCCATATCCATCCCACCCGATGACTTAGGCGTTTTTTTGTCTACTATTTCGTCGCCGAGCGCGTTCGGTATCAGCACCACCGCGTACGATTCGAACTTCCCCTCTACCTTCAGCTTGGCCAATACCATATCGGCCGTATCCGCGTTGAACGGCGGACTGGCCATATCGAACGGGATTACGGTTACGTTGCCGGCGGACACGGATTCGCCGAGGTCGCCGCCGAGCGCCGTGGCGTAGGCACCCATGACCTGATTGAAGAGTTCTGAAAGCGCGTCCGGAGTTTCGTCGGTATACGGGGCGCTGCCGTCGGCGCCCATCATAAGGTCGGCCATGACAGCTGCGTCGCTCTTGCGCAGGAGCATATACATATTGCCCTCAAGGCCGGCGGCCAGCGGCAGAGTCAGCTGCAGTATGTCGTCCCCCAGCTTCTCTTTAACGGCGGCGTAGTCGGCCTTCGCGCAAGACTCCAGAACCATATCGGTAGTCTTGAACACAGCGGTGCTGAGCACGCTCGACGCCTGCTTGCATAAGAGCTCAAGCACAGGCGTAATGGTCTTGCAGCGTTTGTCGCCGCCGTCGCCCCCGCCGCCATCGCCGCCGCCGTCGCTCAAATTGTTGAGCAGCGCATCAATGTCATCCTGAGACAGAAAATCACTCACAGCCCGGTACCTCCTGCTCGAGTATATTTGTTATTCTCACAGCTTTCTTGCGCCCGATAATACCGGCCCGCCCGGCCAATTTCGTCTTGCCGCCAATCTGCACTATAAGGTCGCTGTCCTGCAGCTTGTCCAAACATATCACGTCGCCGCGCTGAAGCTGCAGCAAGTCCCTTATCGTCAATGTCGTCCTGCCGATAACCGTAGACAGGGTCAGGCACACATCGCTGAGCTCCTGCTCCATTATCTCGCGCGTTTCAGGCGTCGCCTGGCCCTGAGACGACATCCAGTTTTCCACCGAGAGGTTGTTTATGACGCTCTCAAGCACCATGTACGGAAAACAGATGCTCATAAGCCCCGAAGCGTTGGGCAGGCGCACCTCAAGCGAGATGAGGATCACCGTTTCGCTCGGCGGCGCGATCTGCACGAACTGCGGGTTCGTCTCGTAAGTCTCAATTTTCGGCGTAAACGAACCGATGTGTTCCCACACCGTGCGCAGGTCGAACAGGCCGCGCTGAACTATGCGGTTGATAACGTTCTGCTCAATCATCGTAAGTTCGCGGTTGACCTCAAACGGCCGCCCCAGCCCGCCGAACAGACGGTCGATAATGTAAAACACCAGCGACGGGTTGATCTCAAATATCGCCGACCCCTCAAGCGGCTCCATCTTGAAAACGTAGATGCAGCTCGGGTTTGAGATGGACATCACAAACTCCGAATATGTCAGCTGGTCTACACTTACAAGCTCCGTTTCGACAAATGTGCGCAAAAAGTTTGTGAGCGAGGTTGAGAACTGGCGCGCGTAGCCCTCGTGCAGGTTCCGCAGGGNGCGCATCTGGTCTTTGGATACCCTGTCGGGACGCCTGAAATCGTAGAGCGATAACGGTATCTCCTCCTCAATGGGCGCTTCCTCTTCCGCAGCAAAGGAATTCTCCGCAAGGTCACCGGAGTTGACCGCGCTCAGCAGGGCGTCTACTTCTTCTTGTGACAGTATGTCGCTCACAGTGCCTTATTCCCTTTGTTATCTGGCGGATGAACACCGTTCACCCGCCGTTCTTGAATACCATCTTCACACTACCTTCGCTCTCCCGCCGGGACGCGCAGTTGCGCCATACTATCCACGGTATGCCACAACCATGCCCCGCAAATCATCCATATACTACTGGATGATAAATGTCGTAAACAGCACGTCCTGCACCTCACCCAAATTGTTGGGCAGAGTGGAGTTTATCTGGCGCAGCAGGTCTTTTCTGATCTTGTCCTTGGCCCCCGGCTCCGTTATCTCCGTGAGAGTCAGCGCCGAGAGATGGTTGATCATCAAATCCTTGAACCGCGGCGCCCTGCTCATAAGCTCCAGACCGAACGTGCCCTTTTTGTCGTCTTGATACTCAAGGATGATTATGGCCTTGAGGAACCGCTCGCCGTCGGTGCCGGCGATATTCACAATGGCCTCAATCGGTTCGGTAACAGTACCCATCCCCGTCGCTTTCGCGATAATGGCATCAAGCGAATCCTGAGCGGCCTTTTTGGCCGCCTCCTCCGGGTCCACCGGCGGTTTAAACAGGCTGCTCACCACCAGAATCACAATTACTGTCTGGAGCACCAAAACGCCGGCAATAATGCCAAGCACCAACGGCAAATTGCTGCCTTTCTTTTCTCCGCCTTCTTCACCTTCCGCCGCGGCCTGTTCGGGAGCGGCTTCCTTCTTGTCTGCCATACGTCACCTCACTTGTTTATGATGCACATAGGCCATAACGGCCCCGTTAATCAATCTGTCGATATAGTAAACGCCCCAGTCTCCTGACCCAGTTTCTGCACATAGTCTACGTATATCTCTATGCGCCTGTTCTGCTTCCTGTTCTCCGGCGTCGTGTTCGGCACTATCGGCCTGTACTCCCCGTAACCTATCGCGCTCATCCTGCCCGGATCTACCCCGCCGGTATTCGCCATTTGCCTTACGATGTTGAGCGCCCGCGCCGACGACAGCTCCCAGTTTGACGGGAAACGGGCGTTTCTTATAGGAACGTTGTCGGTGTGCCCCTCTACCCGTACCTGGCTCGTGGGCGCCTCGTTTATTATCTTGGCGATATCGGCCAGCACTCCGTACAGTTTAGGGTTGACGTCCGCGCTGCCCGACTCGAACGCCACCGGGTCGGCCAGTTTTATCGCTATGCCGCTCTCGGTCACCTGCACCTTTATCGCCTCGCCCATGTCCTCCTTCTTCACCACCTCTTTCACCTTTTGGGCGGCGTCTATCGCCATGCGCTTGTTCTGTTGGTCGCCGCCCATCTTGGGGATGTACACATCCTTAGTGATGAGCACCTGCGGAAACGACTCCAGCACCCCGCTGAACGCGTTCTGAAAAGAGGCCGCCACCGTATTGAATTTGGCCGGGTCGATGGTCATCATCGACATTATCAGGATGAAGAAGCACATAAGAAGGCTCATCAAATCCGTAAACGTGGCCATCCAAGCCGGCGCCGGCCTGGGCATAACTATTTTCTTCTTGCGCGCCATAGCCCGTTACTTCTTCTCTTTCGACACCGCCGCGCGCAAAGACGGTTCAAGGAACACGGCCAGTTTCTGCTCTACGATGCGCGGGTTGTCGCCCGACTGCAGCGACATGATCCCCTCAAGCATGAGCGTCTTGCGCAAAATTTCCTGCGCGGAGTATAACTTCAGCTTTTCCGATATGGGTGCGCAGAGCATGTTCATCATAAGCGAACCGTAAAGCGTCGTAATAAGCGTCGTAGCCATGGCGGGGCCCAGAGAGTCGAGGTCGCTCAGGTTGCCTAACATGGCGACCAGGCCGAAAAGCGTACCCAACATGCCAAACGCCGGGCCCGCGTTCCCCAAATAGTCGAATATCTTGACTCCGCTTAAGTGCCTCTCCTCCATATACGAGATTTCGGTTTCCAGAAT
>WQTH01000029.1 GCA_009786415.1 Chitinispirillia bacterium
TTCCCCGCAATATCCTTCTCCAGCCTCCGCGCCTCCTTATTCAGCCCTTCAAGTTCCTCATACAGCCCCCGCATCTCCGCCTTGAACTCCTTTTCCGTCATNCCGTCGTCNTCGATTACCACGCCTACGTACCGTCCCGGNTTCAGCGAGTAGTCCTGGTCTATGATACCGTCTTCGCCGTTCAGTTTNGCCGCTTTGCACAGCCCTACTACGTCTGTGTATTTTCCTTTGGGGAAGCGTGTAGTGAGCCAGTCGATTTGTTCTTGCCAGTATGCTTTGGGTTTGGTGTCTTCGTCGCCGCTTGTTTTGGGTGCGTTTGCGAGTTCGGTTTTGTATTCGTCTATCAGTGTTCGGAGCGCCTCTTTATTTCCTTCGTAGAGGCGGCTGATGACGGCGAGGTTTTTGACTTGTTCGTTTGAGAACTTGCGGTGTGCGCGGTCGATTTGCGTGAAGATGTTTCTTGCGTCTATGAAGAGGATTTCGTCTTTGCGTTGTTTTGCGCGGTCGAAGAACCATAGTGTTGCGGGCAGGGTAACGCTTGTGAACATGTTTGACGGCAGTGTGACCATTTGGCTGATGATGCCGCTTTCTATGAGTTTCGTGCGGATGTCTTTTTCGCTGTTGCCTGCGTCGGACGCGGAGTTGGCCATGACGAGCGCNGCGCGGCCTGTTTCTTTTAGGGATGTGGCGAAGAGGTTGATCCACAGGTAGTTTGCGTTGGGCACGGTTTCTTTCGCGTCGCCCTTGGCTTTTTTGGTTTTGTTTTGNGGCACGCCGTATGTGTTGAATCGTTTGTGCGGTTTTACGAGGTCGAGTTCCACTTCGTCTACGTTGAACGGCGGGTTTGCCATGACGTAGTCGAACCTGCCGAGGCAGTCGTACGGGTCGCGGTAGTAGGAGTTTGCCTCGGTTATGCTGCCGCGCACGTTATTGAGGACGAGGTTCATTTTGGCGAGTTTGACCGTTGCGCCGGTTTTCTCCGTACCGTACGCGCGGAGGTTGATATTGTTTCCTTTTGAGTTGTGCCGGGCGATGTAGTGTGCGGTTTGGACGAACATGCCGCCGCTGCCGCAGGCCGGGTCGAAGATTTTGCCCTCGGTAGGCGCGAGGACTTCGACCATATATTGCACTACGGTGGACGGCGTGAAGAACTCCCCGCCGCCCTGTCCCTCGGCGAGGGCGAATTTGCCGAGGAAGAACTCGTAGATTTCGCCGAAGATGTCCAAGTTTACGTCGGTCGGGATGTCTTTGAACACCTTGAACAGTTTCGCCAGTACCAGCGGGTCGTCTTCGCTGTTTACGGAGTGGTAGACGTCTTTTGGGAGCGTGTCGGCGAGTTCGGGGGTGTATTTTTCTATTTTCTCCATTGCTTTTTTGGTCTTTTCCGCCAGATTTGCCGATTCCGGGAAGTTGAGGAGGTAGTCGAAGCGCGCTTCGTTCGGGAGGTAGTAGCCGCATGTTTCGACCGCGATTTCGTGGATAGGGCGTTCTGTGCGGGTGCCTTTTTTCTTTTGGTGTTCGGCGAGGATTTTTGGCTCGAACTTCCGGTATTTGCTTTCGGCGAAGCGCAGGAATATCAGCCCCAGTATTGGAGTTGCGTATTCGGTGTATTTGAGCCCGGAGTTGGCGCGGAGCTGGTCGGCGCCCTCCCAGAGGCGGTCTTTCAGGGCTTTTATCTGCTTGTTTGTCATGGTTATCCTATCCTGCCGGTTTCAACCGGGGCGTCCGGTTGCACGATATCATACACAGTAATATAGTATGTGCGGCGTATATTGTCAAATAAAAAGTTCTGTGCGATGACTTTTTTAAAGATTATAAATAAAAATTTGGCGCGGTCTTGGGGATAAGTTATATTTATAATGAAGTACCCGTAGGGCCGGGCTCCGCCCGTTTCTACTCCCCGATAATCAGGGTTTGATCTAATTCCACGCGCAAAAGCATATGGCGGCCGCCATGAGCGTCCGTTACGACAAAAAAATCTTGTACTCAATCATAGGAGCGGTATATGGATAAGGAAGAGAGGGTGTCACCGGAGGACAAAAAGCACGAGCCTTACGTTAGCACGGAGGGCGATGGCGGTGTTTTGGAGGTCAGGGAGCCTACGATGTACTACGGCGAGGTCTGCGGTGGTGGCGGCAGCGCTGTTGCGGATGCGGACGAGGGGGACGGCGAGGCAGGCGAGGGCTGGAATGATGAGTGGGACGACGACGGCGCGTTTGAGGCGGAGTGTATGCGCTTGGAGCGGATACTCTGGAAACTGCAGCACCCTGGAGTTCCAATGCCGGGGTTTAACGATGCGGATTTTGAGGCTGAAGTTGAGCGCATGGAACGGCGCATGGAAGAGAATCCGGAGGAGCGGGAGGCGTATTGGCGGGAGTGCGAGAAAGACCAATACAAGGATAAAGAGATGGCTAATATCTATTACACAAGCGAAGAGTTATCGCGCCAGTTGAAACAGATGGAATTGGAAGAACTCAGGCGGGAGATCGCAAATGCACGGTCATAACTGCCGGGTGGTTTACGCTGATGCTGCCAAAAAAGATTTGGACAGTATTCGTCGAAATCTCTTCAAATGGTTGTTATCACGAAAGATTGCGAGAAATGTCGTAACAAAAATTAAGAACACAACCGACAAACAGCTCTCGTATATGCCGCAAGGATATCGGCTCGTAGACAACGATGGTCTCGCGTCGCTGGGGTACCGCAGGATAATCGTAAAGGAGTATTTCATCTTTTTTATCGTTGATGAAAAAGCAAAAATCGCCCGTGTGAGGCGGATAATCCACGGGGCACGTGACTGGCTGCCCATCATTCAGAAAGATGCTGAGAGTCTTGAATATAATATCAAATGAGAGACGGGTGATAGTCCCATCATCGACATCCTCACCCCGGAAACCTGATGTACTCTTTCCTGAACTTGACTATAGGCGTACCTTTGGAGAAGTGCGACATCATCCGGGCCAGTATTTTTGAGGTTGGGGATGATAGCGGTGATGATGGCGGTGGTATCCGTCCGACAATATCATCAATTCCGTCGAACCGAAATACCCCCATCACCGGCAGTATTTCGGTTGATACTCGTTGATGGCCGCGATAGGCGGTTGCGTATTGATATCCTGCAGATTGTGCCGCATCCCACACCCGTGTATTCCAGCTGCCGAATGGGAAGGACAGCGATTTCACGGCGGTACCGGTGATATTCTCAAGTATTGATTTGGAATCCCGCAGCTCTTTCATCAGTTCATCGTCATCTAACCAGACGAGATTCGCGTGTGTCAATGAGTGGCTGCCGATTTCGTGGCCTGATGCCGCGATTTCTCTTAGCATTGGCGCGGTCATGTGGGATGTCTGCCCCATCACGTCCCAATGTCCGTTTTTGCCGATCAATCCGGCAACCGGGAATATTGTCGATTTGATTTTTTTATCCTCAAGCAGGGGCCAGGCGTTATCGTAGAAACTGGTCAATCCGTCGTCAAAAGTTATTGCGGTTGATATTTGTGCGGATATGTGTTGTATTGATGTATGTTGCGATACGGTGATTGTTTTTACATCATTACGTATTAAGTTGTCCAAAAGCGCCTTGAATTTATCCCTCGGATATGACGACATATTGAATTTGGGTTTCACGTCTACAGAGTGCAGCAGCAGTCCGGTCATCATAATCAGCCATTCCTCAATAATCAATTATATATTACACGATTAAATATTAATACCTGCGCTGCCCTGAGACATCACGGCTGTCGTGCAGTCGCAGGGTGGTGCGGGTATTAATATTTAATCGTGTATTCAATAATCCGTCAATAACAAACTTACGGCAGGCGGGNATTGATTTATCTGGCCACAATGGCGTAAATCATAGCCACCAAAACAATTATTCCGATAACCATCTTCCAATCAATTCTGGAACCGGCTTTCCCGCTTACGTTTNCCTCTCCGAACTCTTTTTTTTTCATATCTTCGTATTCGTCGTCGTCAAACGGCAGGCCGATGCCGTCCAAGTATGTATTTTCGGACCATCCGGTAGTATCGTCTGAACCGCAGTCGCGGCAGACTTTTGCGTTTGCGGGCAGCACGGCTCCGCATACGGGGCATACGAAAGAGGCGTTGTTTTTCATATTTACCGGGGCTGTTGCGGCGGTGGTGCGTTCATATCCATGTAGTAGACATCGCCCTGTTGTTGCGGCGGCGGCGTGTATGTTGCCGCCGGGGCTGCTGCTGCCGGCCTTGCGCCGCCGAAGAGGACGTTGTTCATGTCCATATCGAGGTCGACCTGATCTTCGGATTTGTCGTAGACCTGTACGAGGGCATCTTTCATCTGGCGTTCGAATTGCCGCGCGAATACTTTTACGCGGTCTATGTTTGTGCGGTCGTCGAATATCAGGGCGAGGAATGTTTCTTCGTCTATGCTTGTTATGTAGAAGTGTTTGTCGCGGCCCTGGTGGTACATGGCGCAGAACTCGGTTTCGCCGACTAAGTGGGCTATGGCCTGAGTGGAGGCGGTGTTGCCGGCTACCAGCGCGCCGAGTGAGACGATGTCTACCGTTTCGAGGATGCCCTGGCTTGTGAGCAGGCGTCCGTCTTTATTTATGAGGACTGCCAGAAGCAGGTTGGCCTTCTGGGTCAGCGGCATGAGGATGCTGTCGAGGCGGTCAATATCCTCTGGGAAGAGTATCATATCTTTCATGGTTTGCTATTCCTCACTGGCCTTGGTTTTTATTGAAGAGCTTCGACATGAAGCCCTTTTGTTGTTGTTGCTGTTTGAGCAACTTTGGGTTTACCGGCGGTTTAACCGGTTTTTTCTGTCTCGCGTTGTTTCTGTCTATAGACGTGAAAAACATCGCGCTGTCTACTGAGCGGTAGTCGTCCGTTCCGTTTTTGTGCGACGCGCCGGCTTCGAGCTCCGCCTCGAACTCGTAGAACGAGGAGTGCTGCTGCTGTATGGGTTCCGGTTGCGGCGTGAAAGCGCCCGTGAACTGTTGGGCCGGTGGCGGNGGGGGGGGGGACGGTTGGAAATCCAGCACGGGGCCGGCCGGCGTCGGCGACTTGAAGTGGTTATTGTGGTCTGCCGGGCCCGGGTACGGCTGCATTTGGTGTACGTCGGGGCGTGGTGGGGCGACAGGGAAGTTCACCGGCGACCCGCTACGCATTTTTTTCTGTTTTTCCTCTATTTCGCGCTGGTACTTTTCTATTTCTATGTCAAGCTCTGATTTGCCGCCCTGCGGCGCCGCGTTTGACGGCGGCGGGAACGCGGCGGGGGGATTTGCGCCGAACTGCGCGAAACCCTGGTCTGCCGACGGCGGCGGCGGCGGGGAAAACTCCGTCGCGCCTGCAAAGCCGCCCGTTACGCCCTGAGGGGCGTTTAAATGAGATGGCGCGGGCGGCGGCGGCGCCATCTCAAAATCAAAAGGGGACTGGCCGTAGCCTCCCTGGTTGCCTGCTGGTGGCGTACCTTGCGCCGGCGGCGCGGGTGGTGGCTCCACCATGAACATATCGTCGTAATTTATGGATTGCGGTTGGGCCGGCGGCGGTTCGAATGTAGGCGGTGGCTGTGATGCGGCCGCAGGCGGCGTCATAAACGGATCGGCGTCGGCGGGGGTTGCCCACGGTGACGCTTCCTGCTGCGCGTACGGGTCGAAGGAGTGTTGCGGCGGCATTTCGAACGGCTGCGGCGTTACGGTTTCGAATGACGGCGCCTGCGGCAGAGGTTCGAAAGATTGCGCGTCAATCTCGAACGACTGTGCGCGCTGCCCGCCCATATCGAAGGATGGCGTTTGCGGTTCGAAAGATTGCGCTTGCTGCCCGCCCATATCAAACGGCGACGGCGGCGGGGGGGGCGGAGGCGGCGCGAACTGCTGCTGGTACCCCTGAGCCGCAAACTGCCCCGTTTGCCCCGGAGTGTAAGCCGGCGGCGGAGGCGGCGCCATTTCGAATGACTGCGGCGGGGGCGGTTCAAACGACGGCGCCATCTCAAAAGAAGGCTCGTACGACGGCGGCGGGGGGGGCGGAGGCGGCGCAAACTGCTGCTGGTACCCCTGAGCCGCAAACTGCCCCGTTTGCCCCGGAGTGTAAGCTGGCGGCGGGGGCGGTTCAAACGATGGCGCCATTTCAAAAGAAGGCTCGTACGACGGCGTCGGCGGAGGTGGCGGCGGCGCGAAACGCTGCTGCGGCTGCTGGTACCCCTGAGCCGCGAACTGCCCCGTTTGTCCCGGAGTGTAAGCTGGCGGCGGGGGAGGCGGCGCCATTTCGAATGACTGCGGCGGGGGAGGGGCGAACTGCTGCGCGGGCGGCGGCGTGAAATGCGGCGCCGGGGCGGCCGGAGCGGCGGCCGGGGGCGCGCTTCTGCCGGGAGCCGAGCGCGAGTACTTCTTGTTAAGATAGTCGATGACTATCTTACCGATTTGCTTGAGCGTATCGAACACGCCAACGCCCTTGTAGGCGATGCCTTCGCCGTAAGGGAGGTTGTACTTGTTGATGTGCCGGTTCAGCTCGTCTATGGGCAGCGCGTTGGGCAGGTCGCGCTTGTTGTACTGGATGATGATGGGTATGGATTCGCGCTGGTACCCATATTCGGCCAAGTTGTCTTCCAGGTTCTGGAAGCTCTCCAGATTTTCCTGGATCTTGTCGGCCCCGCTGTCGGCGACGAACACCACGCCGTCCACGCCGCGCAGCACGAGCTTGCGGGTGGCGTTGTAGTATACCTGCCCCGGTACGGTGTAGAGCTGGAACTTCGTCGCGAAGCCCTTAATTTTTCCGAGGTCGAGCGGCAGGAAGTCGAAGAACAACGTCCGGTCGGTCTCGGTCGCGAGCGACACCATATCGCTCCTGTGTTCCTGAGGCGTCTTTTTGTGGATCACCTGCAGATTGGTGGTCTTGCCGCTCAGCCCGGGGCCGTAATAAACGATTTTCACGCTTATTTGCCGGGCTGCGTAATTAATTGATGCCATGAAGTCATCCTTTTTGTATGTATAGCGACTTTGCGCGTAGTTACAGTAATATATATAATAATAATATAAAGATAAGGTGTTATGCAAATAAATTTTGAAAAAAACAAAAAAATATGGCGATTTTATAAATCCCGGTCGGTCAACAGCCCGGCTTCTTTCAAGGCGGCGGGATCGCCGGCCTGTTCCCCCGTTGTGGCATAGTGCAACTGCACAGCCGCCCTTACCGCGTCCGGCGTCCCGGCTGCGGCATCATCAGCGCTCCGGGCCGATTCGGGTATTACGTATAACCGGCAGAATAGCATAACAGCTGCGAATACCAACGCGGCGGCGACAGAAACTGCCGAGCCGATGAAGCCTTTGTTGAGTATCGCCTCATTTTCGGCCTCTTTGCGCTTGAGGGCGGCCTGTATGGACTGTGTATATTTCTGGTGCAGGGCGGTGATGCGCTGGGTCTGCAACAGGATGTTTATGGACTCGAACACCTTGTACTCGCAGAGGCAGCACGACTTTTTTATGCTCCCCACGGTGCAACTGCCGTCGAGCAGGCTGAGTATATACTCCTCCGGCGCGGCGTTTACGTCGAACTCATCGTTGGAGTCCCTGCCGGCGCCGCCCTTTATGGCGGGAACGAAGATCATTTGATCCTGTATGTACTCCTGCATTCGCGCCCATTCGTCTATGCGGCGCATCCCCTCCATGATTATATTCTCAGCGGGTATGGTTACGGAGCCGCAGGCCGCCGATGCAACGCTGCGCTGCGAGTTGAAGCGGTACGTTCCGCGGGTCCAGTTTAGCAGGCTGCAGCATATATCCTCCACGCAAGACTCGGCGAAGGTCTTTAGCTCCTTCTGGGTCATCAGGTTGCGTTCAATTATGTTGGAGGCGAGCTGACTCAGGTTGCCGGCGTTGGCGTTGAAGAGCTGGCTCACGTGGTCGGGGGATTTGCGCTTGATGCCTACCATGTAGTTGAAGAGCTTGTTGGGCAGGTTCTCATCGCCGCAGTCGGCGCCCACGATTATGCCGTCCTTGAATACTATGCCCCCCTCGCGCCTGTCGTCTGAGAGGACAAGCCGGCCAGTGGCCTTCTGAAGCGTCAGAAGGTTGAAGATGTCTCCGAGGATAAACTCTTTAAGGGCGCCGCTTAGTACCATATCTTACACCTTTGGAGTCATTTTGGCTCGCCGTTTAAGTGTTGACGCAAGGCCGGTTAATTGCCTGATAAGCGCTGCAAAGTTGTATATCAGCAGCGGTGCGGCAAAATATACCGGGTTTATCACCGTAACGCTTGGGTAGTACGTTCTGAACGTGAATGCGCATATGTACGCCGCGTAGATCGCGCTTGTAAGCAGCATTACCATTGCCGGTTTGAATATTTTTTCTCCCTTGTAAAGTTGGTCGGAACCGGGTATCAGTATTCCCAGCGCGCATTTGGCTACATCCTTTTGTATTACGTTTCTGTCTTGCAGTTTCTTTTGCAGATTGTACATTGTCGCGGCGCTGTTGCTCGAGTCGAGGCTGGCCTTGTAGCAGTCTGCGCACACCGTGCCCTTTCTGCACTTTCTGCACAGCAGCCTTCCGCATATTCTGCAGTTGAAGAATGTTCGCGCCTTCTGTTTGTTTCCGTTCCAGAGCGCGGCGTTAAGCGCGGCCAGCATTATGAACAGCAGCGCGGACAGGGCGAATACGGCTATCGGGCTTACGCCGGCTATAGTTGCGCCGCCCGGGCCTGCCGTTGCGGCGTTTCTCAGGTCGGTAACGAAGAGCCGGCTCCAAAAGTAGGCAGGCGAGACGGCCGGCTGCATCACCCTGCGCATAGGCGGTGCGTCGCCGCTGTAGTGGTGCTCGTTCTCCCGCATATAGTTGCCTATAAGCGTCGCGTCGATCTTCGCGGCCTCGGTTATCATGTCCGACGCGGTGAAAGTGCCCTCGTGTATGTACGCCTGCGCCAGATTGTACCTGCCCCTTGCGCTCTTTGGGTGTTTGGCCAGCAGGTCTCCAAGGCGGCGCTCCATAACCGCTATGTCGCCTTTAAAAAACGCGATGTTGCCGGCGTACATGAGCGTTATCAGGTCGTCCGGCGCCAGATTCAGGGCCTCGTTTATTGCTTCGTCGGCGGCATTGTAGTTCCCTTTTTTGGCCAAGCTTACGGCCAGCGCAAGGTGGTTCGCGTAGTTGCCCGGATTTTTGGCGGCGTGCGCGGCCATATTGTGCAGACTGTCTGAATACCCTTCGCTTATGACCCTGTCCAAAATAGCTGCTGCGGAGTTCGGTTTTACGCTGTGCCGCAAAAAGTTTGATATGTAGGGATCAAGCGGCGTGAGTGCAAGAACCGCGCAGGCGAACATGAGTAGTTTTCTTTCGGCGGTGGGCATAAACCGGCAGATCAGAAACGCTATCAGCCACATCGCCGGCAGGACTCCGATAAAAAGCACGGAGAGGACGACGATAACGCTCGAAAGAGTTCGTATGCGCATGGACGCTCCGCCGAATAGTATGTCGCCGATTGTGTGCGCGCCGGATGTCAGATATTTTATCGAAAAGATGAAAAATACGGTGCAGATAAAGATAAACAGTGTAACGCTTAAAAAGCGGTACAGTCCGCAGACGAGTCCGATTTGGGCGCGCCACGATTTCCAGATAACGGCGCCGGCTTCTACAATAAAGGTGGGGGAGGCGGTGATAATGTTGTTGGGGAAGTCGATTCCGCCCCTTTTGTAGGCCCACCAGGGTTGGTTAGGGTCGAATTTTTTTGCCGAGGTGTAGCAGAAGTCGGCCCGTTTGGGGGAGGCCATAGCCATGGTGTGCCCCATGAGCATGAGTTTTTGCGACAGGAACGGCGCGGCCGAGCCTCCCCCGGTCAGAATCTTTTTTTCCAGTTCATCAAACGCGGCCTCGGCCCAGGGTAACTGCTCGTAGCGTATAAATTCCAAAGAGAGGAGCCAGAGTTCGCCTGTGCCGGCCGCAGCCATGGCGCGTCCGTAGAATGCTGCCGCGCGGTCGCCGTCGGGGTCTATCAGCCCGCGCATATAGTGGGGCCAGGGGCCGCCCGCCCTGGCCTCGGCAAGGCGCTCTTCGAAGAGTTGCAGGCCGTTTGCCTCTATCCACGAGTCAAAAGACAAAAAGTCCGCGTCCGTCAGGCCGGCGCTCCGCAGGAGTTCGCTTCTGGCGGAGAGGGCGTCCGCAATCTCGGCTGATAGAAATGGCGATGCCCGCGCTATGGATGCAAGGGTGCATATCAACAAAAGCGCGGCCGCAACGCAGCCCAAAGGGCGAATTCGGCCGGTCACGGGATTACTACTTCTCCTCGGTTTTGGCCCCGGCCTTGTTGACCAGCTTGCAAAGGCGCGACTTCTGGTTAGCGGCCTTGTTTTTGTGGATAAGGCCGATCTTTACGCTCTTGTCCAGAACCGAAACCGCCTTCTGGAGGGCTGCCGCAGCCGCATCCTTGTCTTTCGCCTCAACAACGCCGCGTACCGCCGTTTTTACGCGGGAACGGTTGGCGCGGTTGACCGCATTGGCCTTTTTGCTGGTGCGGTCGCGCTTTTCTACTGTTTTGTGACGCTGCATTTGACTCCGGTACTCCTTTTTTTTATAGTGTTGGTAATATAACCTTCAACAATTATTTGAAGATAAAATAATATAATGTACGTGTGAAAGTCAAAAAATAATGCGGGAAAATTATAAGTTTGGAGTTTGGAGTGTGAAGTGTGGGGCTAACATCAAAATCAGCAAAAACTCCAAACTCCAAACTAAAGCTTATGTGTAACCGCAGCTACCACCCTGAAAAATCTTAGACTTATGGGTGCTGATGTATCCAATATTCTGTACTGATAGTAGATGTCCTCCGCGTTATCGTTTATAAAATTCCGCATCGCACGCGTTTGCACCAGCGCGGCCAGGTCGATATTTTCGCGCAGGGCGAATTGGGTTAATAAGGAGAATGTCCACCGCACCCTGTCGTCTCCCCATGCCTCGCGCCCCTTTGGGCCGGTAAGGAACAGGTGCCCCTCGGCCAGCAGCCCCGCCATCTTGAAAAATGCGGGCATCTGGTACCCTATAAGCAGGTTCCCGTAGTAGTTTGGCCCGTTGCGGTTTTCGCCGTAGTCGAACTCGAACTGCCACCACGAGTCGTCCTTCCCCGCGCGGGTGTAGTGGGTGTAGTTGATTTCGTGGTATGACCTGGCCACAACATGGTTCCAGTCTCCGGGGATTACGGCGGCGAGGTCGAACTGCAGCGCCGCGCCCGCCCATGATTTCGTTATCAGCCCGTCGAATGGGCCGCCGTCCGTAGCCGGTCGCCCCGCGCTGTCGGCGTGGTGGATGCCGATTGCGTATACGTAGTCGCCGAAGAATTTGATGTTCCAGCCCGACCCGGCCCGCGCGCCCGCCGTCAGCTGGAAGAACGCCGCAGGCGTAAGCGCCGCTTCGGCTGCCGCGTTTACGGCGGTGGGGGCGAGAATTCCCCTGAGGGCGACCTCCGCGTTATTCCCCACGGTGAACGGGCTGCCGCCGCGCAAAAACGGTATTTTAAACTTGTGGCAGTAGCTCGCCTCCGCCTCAGGTACACTCGTCAGAATGCCGGTCAGTTCTCGCGTTACCGTTATGCCGCTGCCGTCTGAATTTTGTGCGGATGTGTATGCCGGTATAAGTGCAATCAGCGCGGATATCAGCAATAAATGTCTCTCCATATACCTCTTCCTTTCATACCAATATAGTATCAATCCGGCGGCGGTGTCAATATCCATACGCAAAAACTATTGCTTGCGGAGATTTTTTATTTCTGATATTTGTGCGATATTATAGTCATAATGTATATTATTGAAGACACGATTATAGATTACGCGGTTAAATATTATACCCGTGCCGCCGGGACGGTACAGGTTCAATATTTAATTGTGGGGTCCATATAAATTATAGCGTTTTCAAATCAACAAAAATGCAGCTCAAAGAGGCCGGTATTACAATTGGATAAAACAGACTCATTCTATATTACCGCGATAAAGCCTACACGCATCGCCGTAGTGCTGTACGCGGTCGTCAAGCAGCTTTTTTATACGGCGGCCATTCCCGAAGGGCCGGGGTGGATATACCGCCTTATAATCAGCGCGGTGTGGGTCGCTACGGTATTCGCCGTTACATCAGGCAAAAAGCTGTCAAAGCGGGCTATTACTATCCTTGTCCTGCTGATTACTACTTTTCAGGAGCTCGTTTTTTACGTATCGGTGGGCGGTGACCGGCTGATCTTTCCGTTTCTGGTGGGATGCGGCCTGCTGTGCGTTATGTATGCCGACCTGAAGGCGTCGGTGGTCGTCATGGTGTTTACCGCCGCCGCGTTCGCCGTCGCGATGTTCGTTTTTCCCAACCATATAATAGGCATGACGTATGTGCAAATGGATGGTGTTTTTGACGTTGCGGGGCTGATATTCCTTTATATAATGATATATCTCATAGGCAAGTACACCATAGCCACTTTAGATAAGGCGCGCGCCGATGCGGAGGAGGCGCGGCAGGCGGCTTTGCAGGCCACGCAGGCCAAGAGCGATTTTCTGGCGCGTATGTCGCACGAGATCCGTACGCCCATGAACGCCATAATCGGCATGTCGGAGCTTGCCCTGCGCGACGAAAAGATGCCGCAATCCTCCTGCAGCCACGTAATGACCATCAAGCAGGCCGGGACCAACCTGCTCGCCATCATCAATGACATACTCGATTTCTCCAAAATAGAGAGCGGGAAGCTGGACATTGTCCCGTCCGACTACCTCTTCCCGTCCATGGTGAACGACGTCATAAGCATCATAAGGATGAAAGTGATGGATTCGCGCGTCCGCTTTGTTACCAATATAGACTGCAACATCCCCTGCGAGCTGTGCGGCGACGAGATCAGGGTCCGTCAGGTCCTTCTCAACATTTTGAGCAACGCCGTCAAGTACACCGAGCGCGGGTATGTCGCGCTCTCCATTAGCGGCGAGATGGCCGGCGAGGGCGCTATAAACCTTTCCATGACGGTATCGGATACTGGAAAGGGGATAAAGGACGAGGACGTAAAAAAGCTGTTTGGCGACTTCGTGCAGGTAGACCTGGAGAGTAACAGGGGCATAGAGGGAACGGGGCTTGGGCTTTCCATAACGAAGAACATCGTTAAGGCAATGGGCGGGGAGATAACAGTTGCCTCCGAGTACGGCAAGGGGAGTACTTTCACCGTTAAGCTGCCCCAGCGGTTTACAAGCCCCGACAAGACGGCTGTGGTGGAAGACCCTGAAAAAAAGAACGTGCTTGTGTACGAGCGGCGCGACATCTACGCCGACTCCATAGTCTCCACCATAGAGAATCTGGGCGTTAAGTGCACAATAGTTTCGGGCGACGCCGAGCTGCGCGAGAAGCTGACGTCTGAGGAGTATTCGTTTATTTTCGCTGCGTCCTGCTTTGTAGCCGGCATCAAAAAACTGCGCGTGGAGCTTGGCGTTAGCCCGCAGATAGTGCAGCTGACCATGTTCGGTGAGGCCTCTGACGAACAGAATATCTGTACCCTCGCCATGCCGGTATACTCCACATCCGTGGCGAATATCCTGAACGGCAACCTCGACGAATTCCGCTCCGGGCGCGACGCTCTGAGCAGGCATATCGCGCCCGGGGCGAGTGTGCTTGTGGTCGACGACATCAACACCAACCTCAAGGTCGCCGAGGGGCTTCTCATGCCGTATAAAATGAGCATCGACCTGCGCAGGAACGGCCCCGACGCCATAGAGGCCATAAGGGAGAACCGGTACGATATCGTATTCATGGATCACATGATGCCTGGTATGGACGGCATAGAGGCTGCAAAGCGTATCCGCGAGCTTCCCGGGGAATATTACAGCAAGATGCCGGTCATAGCGCTCACCGCAAACGCCGTGTCGGGCGTAAAGGAGATGTTCATAAAGAACGGGTTCAACGATTTTCTCTCAAAGCCAATAGACACAAATAAGCTTAATACGGTACTGGAGCGCTGGCTGCCAAAGGAGAAGTGGTTAACGGTTACGCCGCCGGCAAAGGCTGAGGCTGCGGATGAGAGCGGCGCGGGTATACGTCTCACAAATGTAGACGTCAAAAAGGGTATAATAATGACCGGCGGCAAGATGGAAGGCTATCTGCGGACCCTTGCAGTATTCCGCGATGACGCTTTGGCCAAGACAGGGGAGATCGACAGGGCGCTGTATACGGGCGATCTGGCATCGTACCTTATTTACGTTCACGCTCTCAAAAGCGCGGCGGCGAACATCGGCGCTGACGGGCTCTCCGAAGCGGCACGCGCGCTGGAGGCCGCGGCAACGAGGGGCGATAAGAAGTTTATAGACGTAAATAATCCGCTTATGCTGACCGATTTGGAGACGCTCATGGAGGAGATTGCGGCGGCCACCGGGGCGGGGGAGAAGGGAAAGCCCGCGGGTGACGTTGACATCGGCGCTGTCAGGGCGCTGCTCAATGACCTGCACAACGCCATAAACGTTATGAACGCCGGGGATATAGACCGCTGCATGAAGAAACTGGGCGAGTTTACGAACGCGCCGGTGATTGGCGGGGATGTGGGCAAGATTGTGCGGAATATGTTTGTTGGGGGGTATGATGAGGCGGCTGCGCTGATTGAGAAGTTGCTGGCAGAGATTTAATCACGCGCGGAGTTTGAAGTTAAAATCAAAATCAACAAAAAAACTCCAAACTCCACACTAATCACTCCGTAGACGTAACCCTCTGCCTCTTCTGCCGCTCGAACGAATCGTACCCAAGCCCGCCCCAGAGGGCGATGGCGTGTACCGGGCAGGCGTTGAGGCAGATGCCGCAGCCTATGCATTTGTTTTTGTCTATTATGTGGCGCGCTCCGGGGTCGCCGGATATAACGCCATTCACCGGGCACGCCTGTGAGCAAAGGTCGCAGCCGTTGCACTTGGTGTCTATGTTGGCCTTGGGGCGCATTTTGGCCAGGTCTACATAGGATTTCATGGGACACTTGGCGTGGGCTATTATGAATATCTCGTCTCCCGTGTAATCGAGCACGGGGAGGTTTTGCTCTATTGCGACGGCTCCCGACTCAGTCGCCTTGACGCAGATTGTGCACGCCGTACAGCCCACCGAGCAGTACCGCTTGACTTTTGCGCCCTTGTCGTGGTTGGAGCAGGCGAGGTAGACCTTGTGCACCTGCGGTATGAGCGATATGACGTTGCGGGGGCAGGCGGGCACGCACTTGCCGCATCCGCAGCACTTCTCGTGGTCTACTACGGCGAGTTCGTTGCTGTTTATTTTTATGGCGTCGAACTGGCAGGCCTTGACGCAACTGCCGAGGCCGAGGCAGCCGTCGGGGCAGATTTTTGAGCCGTTGCCGACGAGCACCGCAGCGTGGCAGTCCTGTATTCCTTTGTAGATGGAGCGGTTCACAGCTTCCCGCTTGCCTCCCTGACAGTGCACAACAGCAACCATAGGTTCAATTGCCGACACGCTTACGCCCAAAATGTCGGCTATGTTGGCTGTAGTCTTCTCGCCTCCGGGGATGCNCCCCGCCGCATCCGCCTTGCCCTCCACTACCGCTTTGGCGAACGCCGTGCAGCCGGGCAGCCCGCAGGCGCCGCAGTTCACGCCGGGCAGGGCGTCTGATACGCGCTGGATCCGCGGGTCGACAAAGACCTGCAGGGTGCGCGACGCAATCCCCAGCCCGATCGCGAAGACTAAGCCGATACCTCCGGCTACAAACATGGGCATCATTATTTCCATAATATTATCCTCAGCACTGTAACTGATAAATCCGCGATATCGCTGTTGATACCGGGACCGGCAGCAACATTAATATCCGTATTGATAAATATCCGCACCGGTCCCTCAATGTCCCCCCGGAAAAAACGACAGCCCGGAGAATCCCAAAAACGCCAGCGCCATAAGCCCCGCCGTGATGAACGCTATAGGGAACCCCTCCATAGACTTTGGGATATCCGCCAGCTCAAGCCGCTCACGCAGCCCCGCCATCAGCACAAGCGCGAGCAAAAAGCCAACCCCCGCTGCCGCGCCGTTGACGGTCGCCTCTATAAAAGTAAACTCGTTACCCGTAAACGGGTTCGCGCCGGTGTTTATGATCACCACGCCCAGAATGGCGCAATTCGTAGCCGCCAGCGGCAGGTAGATGCCGAGCGACTCATAAAGCGCCGGGGTGAACTTCTGCATCACCAGTTCCATGAGCTGCACGAGCGAGGCTATTATAAGGATAAAGACGATGGTGCGCAAAAACTCCTCGTTCATCGCGATCAGTATCGCGTGGTCGACCCACCAGATGCACATCGACGCGATCGTCATTACGAACAGCACCGCCATACCCATGCCCGTGGCGCTCGAAAGCTTTTTGGAGACGCCGAGGAAAGGGCAGAGGCCGAGGAACCTGGCTAGCACGAAGTTCTGGATGAGCACCGCGCCTATGGATATCTGGACGATAGTTACGAAATCCGTCATACCGCGCCCCCTTCGGCCACGCGCTCCGCATTATAACCGTAAATAATGTTTGCGCTGGTTGATGTGCTGATAGCTAACGTATTGATTTTCATGTCTTTGCCTTAGTCTCTTTCTTCGACTTGATGATGTTTACCAGCGCCATAACGAAAGCTATGATGAAGAAACCTCCGGGGGCGAGGATGAAGACCGTCATCGGCTGGAAGCCGGGTATGACCAACAGGTCGAAAATTTTATTGTTGCCCAAAAACTCGCGCAAAACGCTGAGCAGCACGAGCGCCAGCGTGAAACCGAGCCCCATCACGATGCCGTCTACAAATGAGCGCAACGGGTTGTTCTTTGACGCGTACGCCTCCGCGCGCGCCATGATGATGCAGTTCACGGCGATAAGCGGTATGAATATGCCGAGCTGCCGGTCGAGCGTGGGCGTGTAGACCTTCATGAACATTTGCAGTATGGTGACGAACGTCGCTATGATGACGATGTAGCAGGGGATGCGGACCTTGCTGGGGATCCAGCCCTGCGCTATGGATATGATGACGTTGGTTATGGCGAGCACCATCATCACGGCGATGCCCATGCCTAACCCGTTATGCGCCGACGTGCTGACCGCCAGCGACGGGCAGAGGCCCAGCGCCAGTATGAGTATCGGGTTCTCGGTGATTATTCCGCGCTTAAGTTCCTTGTCGATATCTAACATCTATCTGATCTCCTTGCCGATGGATTTCTTCGCTACGCCAGCTTTTGTAGCCGTCCCTGTGGCGGAATTCGCCGTATTCACAGACGCGGCAGTATCTGAGGGAGCAGCGGATTCGCCCGGCGCATCGGTATTTATTGCTACGGCGGGCTGCAAGCTGATGATGTCGAGGTACCCCTTGACCTTTTGCGTAATAGTATTCGTAAAGGCTGCCGTGGTAATGGTCGACCCGGTAATCGCCGTGACCGCGTTCTTATTCCGCAGGCCGTCCCGCGCCTCATCGTCTAACTTGTGCCACTCGCCGGATTTCTCGATGGCTATGTTCGTCAGCGCCGAGAGCCCCTCGAACTGCTCGGTAAACCACGGCCTGGCCTTTTGTTCCGTTTCGGTGACCGGGTACCATATATACTTTGTGGATGGTATCTCGTTTACGCGTGACCCTAACCCCGGCGTCTCATTGTGTGATAGTACCGTTACCCCCAAAATCCTGCCGTCGGGCGCCACGCCCGCCATGAACTTGATGGGGGCCGCGTCGTACCCTCTGCCGACCATGTCAAAGGCGTAGCCGACAATTACGCCGTTGGCCGACGCCCGCCAGTACTTCTCAGGCAGGCCGCTTGCGCTCCCGGCGATCTCGTCGATCTTGACGCCTTTGGGGAATACCGAGGATATCGCTGACTGATGTATTTCAAGCTCCATGGCCGCGATGCTGCCACCCAGGTTTTTGTTGGTAACGCCTATGGCCAGCCCGGCCAGCGCGGTTACCACCGTCAGCGCGAGAACGAGTTTTAACAGTTCAGCCATGTGTCTTCACCTCGCCCCGTAGATTGCCGGGCGCGTGCACCGGTCGATTAGCGGGACCACAAGGTTCATAAGCACTATCGCAAACGATACGCCTTCGGGGTACCCGCCGTATTTGCGTATTACGAATGTCAGCAAGCCGCACCCTACGCCGAAGATGATGCGCCCGTTCGGGGTGATGGGGGAGGTAACCGGGTCGGTCGCCATGAAAAACGCCCCGAGGAACAGCCCGCCGGCGAGCACGTGGAACGTCGGCGTTATTATAGATTCGGCGGTAAAATAGGTCCCGGTCCCGTTTGTCGCCCAAAATAGCGCGAAAACAGTTAATATATAGAATAGCGGAACCCTGAAATCTATAATGCGGGTAGCCATCAAAAATATCCCGCCCACTAGCAGCGCCAGCGCCGAGGTCTCGCCGAGGCACCCGCCCACATTGCCGAAGAACAGGTCGGTAAGGGCCTTTTGGAACTCTAAAATATTTGCCGCGTAACTGTCGAGTACAAAGGTTGATTTTATCGCCTCAAGGGGGGTGGCCGATGTTATGGCGTCTACCGCGGCGGAGATTGATGCCGAGTTGGCCGCGTCGGGCGGCAATATAGACCAGTCATGTAAGGAGCTTGTCAGGGACTGGGCATCTAACCCGTTGATACTGCCGAATTTGGTGGCGGGGAAGGATGTCATGGGCGCGGGGTAGCTGGCGATCAGGAACACGCGCCCCGCGAGCGCCGGGTTTATGAAGTTGCACCCCAATCCGCCAAAGACCATCTTGGCCACGATAATCGCGAAAACCGACCCCAGCGCCCCCATCCAAAGCGGCATTGAGGGGGGGACGTTTAACGCGACGAGCACGCCGGTGAGCACCGCGCTGTAGTCGCCTATGGTCTGCCTGCGCCTCATTATAATGTTTGCCAGATACTCCGCGCCCACCGCCGAGACGACGCAGACCGCGATCAGCAGGAGCGCGCCGGTGCCGAAGAACACGCCCGAGGCGATGACAGCGGGAAGCAGCGCGAGCAGGACCGCCTTCATCATGAGGGGCACCGAGAACTGGGCGCGTATATGCGGGGCGTTCGACAGATGCAGGTGCGGAGTTTCTAATTTTTGTTCATCCATAATTATCCCGCCTGCCTTTTCGCCGCGCGCGCCGCGTTGATTTTCATTTTACCCAGCTTAAAGTACTGAACTAAGTTTATCTTGGCCGGACATATATAGGTGCAGGAACCGCACTCTATGCAGTCCATAATGTTCCATGCCACCGCATCTTCAAAATTATCCTTCTCCACAAACTTTGCAAGTCTGGAGGGGATAAGCCTTATGGGACAAACCCTTACGCACATGCCGCAGTTTACGCATGGGTACTTCCTTACGGCTTCTGTAACCTGATCCAAAACCAAAATCGCCGATGTCGATTTGATGATCGGCGCATCCAAATCCGAGAGCGCGGTGCCCATCATCGGCCCCCCCAGAATGATCTTTTTGGCCCCGGCGATATTCACGTTGCATGCCTCAAGCAACGCCCTGACCGGCGTTCCTATGCGCGCCATAAGGTTCTTGGGCGAATTCACTTTTGTGCCCATTACGGTTACGACCCGCTTGTAGAGCGGCCTGGCCTCCATTACCGCCTCGTATATGGCGAGCGCCGTGCTCACATTATGAACAACGCACCCCGCGTTCATAGGCAACTTGCCCGACGGCACCTTGCGCCTGGTTATCGCGGTGATGATCGACTTCTCGCCGCCCTGAGGGTATTTGGATTTGAGGATCGAGAGGATTATGGAGTCGAACCTCGACGAAGACAATTTGTTCTGAACGGCCGCGATGGCGTCCGGCTTGTTGTCCTCTATTCCAAAGAACACGTTTTTCGCGCTCAATATCTTTTTCATTATAAGCGCCCCGACAAGAATACTCTCGGTCATCTCAAGCATTATACGGTGGTCGTCAGTTAGATACGGTTCGCACTCAGCCCCGTTAATTATAAGAGTATCAATGGGTTTGTGGCTCGGAGGAGAGAGCTTTATGTGGGTAGGGAAAGCCGCGCCGCCCATGCCGACTATGCCTGCCGCCGCGATCTCCTGCACGAGTTCCCCCGGCGCCGCCTCGTCCCAGCGGCTGCCTATCGGCTCGTACAGCATGGCCTCGTTTTCCCCGTCGTTCTCTATCTCCACGGCGTTTATAAGCCGCCCCGACGGATGCGCGAACGGCCCTATCGACCGCACAGTTCCCGATATTGAAGAGTGCACCGCGGCCGACACGTTGCCACCCGGCTCGCCTATAAGCTGCCCCACAAGCACCCTGTCGCCCTTGGCGACAACCGGTTTGGCAGGCGCGCCCATATGCTGAGACAGCGGAATAACCGCCACAGCCGGCGCGGGAAAGTCTTCTATCGGAAGACGCGCTGTCTGCTCTTTGCAGTGGCTCGGATGAACGCCGCCCTTGAACGTGTATTTCTTCAAAAAAACCCCTGGTTAATTGCTATCCCAAAAATGATGCCAATAGAGACAATATAAATTACTTTATGGGTAGGACAAAAATCAAAAAAAAATCAAAAATCGGAGGATAAAAAAAAAAGCGCCTGTCCAACGCCCAAATTTTATCTGTTTAGGGGGTGCACCCGCCATACCGGCGGCCTGCTCGGCGGCGGGATAAATCGGAGTGGAGGGATTTGAACCCCCGACCACCTGAACCCCATTCAGGTGCCCTACCAGGCTGGGCTACACTCCGATTACCAGTACAAATATAATTGATGCGGCAACAATAATGCAAGGCCTAAATAAACAATTTTTTATTCCCGGCGCTTTTGTGGTTCCGGCGAACCCATCCTCGAGTATGTATCTCTCAAACTCGTCCCGGTAGTCCTCTTGTTCATCCTGATACTTTGGATACTTTGTATTATTACCAAATATAAATGCTGCGCGTTCTTTTTGGCACAAAAATTTCCAAATTTGTGAGTTATCTGCGGACATTTATTTCCNCCCTCCCGGATGTGTCAATCCGCAGGCTGCATGATCCGGCGGCATTTATTACACGCAGCCCCTCAATCTTCGTATATCCCTCGCCGCCCTCGGTTTTGCGGTTTCCGCGGGTGTTTTGGAGGATTATTATTTGAGGGTTGGTCCCCGTGGAGAAAGCGAATTCGTGGGCTTCGCCCTCGGCGGTCTCGTCTGTAATTAATAGGGGGATATCCCTTATTTTCTTGCGGTACAGGAGCGGCTCTATTTCTCGTGTACGAAGATTTTTTAGCTCGCCGCTGCGGCCTTTGGCGATTACCCAGGCCCTGTTGTCGGGGTGGATTATGACGTTTATGGTCGAGTTTTTGGCCCTGAATTCGAGATTTTCCGTCGTTTTGTTTGCGGATGACATAAATACCGTTACCGCGAAAATCAACATTGATATTGATCCAACCCTCAGAGAATAAGCTCCCCGCAGATCCTTTGCGATTGCACACAGACCCACCATAAATACAGTCATAACAACGAGTTGCAGCGCGCTGCTATCGGGGATTATCACCTCGCTGAACGGCACTGCCTCGCTGAATCCGGCCAGATACGTTATCAATATCAGCGTAACCTCGGCCACCCACACCGCCGCCCTCGCCAGGAAATCAATGGGGGATACTGCTAACGCCGCGCAGAACGCCCACATCGACACCGACATGAGCGGGATCGCTATCATATTATATAGTATGCCGTAGAGCGAGATCATCCCGAAGTGATATAACAGCGGCGGCGCGGTGGAGACGGTGGCGGCGATGGACATCCAGAACGACGCGCAAACCTTATCGGCAATGAATTGCGCCGGCTTGTTCCGTATCCGCGACACCCACCCGGCCGTTACCCTTTCGAATATCTGCGGCATGAGCACGATACCCGCCGTTGCCGCGAACGATAGCTGGAACCCCGGCGAGAAGAGGCTGTGCGGCGACAGGCACAGCCAGAAGAACCCGGAGATGCCCATAGTGTGGACGACATGGTTCCTGCGCTGCAGCATCATAGACACGCAGAAGAAGGTGGCCATGACCGTGGACCGGAATAGCGACGGGATGAACCCGATGAGCAGCAGGTACCCCCAGAGCGCGGCGATGGCGAGGACGCGGCGGGGCCGGGGCGGCACGGCGAGCAGGCCGAGCATGGTGAAGACCGCCGTGTAGAGCAGCGCGGAGTGGAAGCCGGAGATGGCCAGCAGGTGGACGATGCCGGACTTGCGGAAGACGACGTTCAGCCGGTCGGTCAGAAACTCCTTCTCGTCCAAAAACGCGGCGTGCAGGACCGCGCGGGCCTCCGGGTCGGAGGCCATGTTGATGATCTTGTGGACGCTCTTCCTCGTTTTGTGGGACAGCCCGTCCGCAAATGTGGTTTTTGGGGTTGGTGCGGGGGATATCCCGTTATCCCCGTATAATCCGCTGTCACCCGGTAATACTCCGTTATCCGCCGGTATTTTGTTTATATCCGTTGACGACAGTACCCTGCTGACCGAAAAGCTGCCGTGGATGTTGTTGACCGCGAAGTGCTCGCGCTGGTCGTACCCCACAGGCCCGGCGGCGGGGCGGGGGGGAGCGTACCCGCCCTGTACGGTCATAACCCCGTAAGGCGGGACGGCCGCCCGCGACATGCACTGCAGCATCCTGCCCTTTAACAGCTTATCAACCTCCGCCCCTTCCGCCCCCACGGCCTTTGCCCTGAACCGGTACCCACCGTACTGCTCCGCCACCGGCCCGGATATCCGCACCGTGAGCGTCATTATCTGCTGCGTTTCGGCGACAGCCCCCATACGCTTATAAAAATCCCTCAGCCCAAGGTCCCTCCCGGCGAACAGCGCCGTGCCGCATATAAGGAAAAACAGCGCCCGCAACCCCGCCCGCCGGCACAATATCCCCGCCAATCCGCCGCAGATCATAACCCCGAACAGCAGTTTATGTGGAATCGCGGATACAAATCCCCCGTCCGGTGCCCAAAAAAGCCCCGCCCGCGCGATGCAAATCCCCGCGGATACCCCGCAGAACGCGGCGAACCCGGGCAGCCGCGCCCAATACAGCAGCGCCGGAAATGCCTGCTCGATAAATCGGCGTTTCACATTAAACACCAACGGTTAAGGTGGAATATCATGCCAACAATCGAATCAGAGGCCAAAGCAAAAGCAAGGCCCAAACCGGCAATCATCCCAAAAGAATAAAACCGAGATTCGCCGCCAAAATTAATGGCGGCCGGGGACGCATCCCCGTTCAACCAAGAGAGTAAATCCGAGATTCGCCGCCGCGTTTACGACAGCCGGAGACGTATCCCCGCAAAACATACAGCCATACCGTGATTAAAAAAACTGTAACCCAAAATAGCACTTTCACTTACAATATAATATTTTTATATAAAATAGTGTAATCTTTTATTGAAATAATATATATTCTACTTTTCGGGTATTTTATGGCTCAACTCGCGGGGGAGAGGGAGAGATAGTGTTAGAACGCCGCCTTTATACGATTATGCTTGTCGACGACGACCAGCTGATCAGAGACATGATCTCGCGTTTCCTCTCTATGGACGAGCGGTACGAGGTGCTGACCGCCGACTCCGGCAATATCGCCCTCGAGATGCTCGAGAAAACGAAGGTAGACCTGATCCTCTCCGACATACACATGCCGGGCATACGCGGGTTCGACCTGCTCAAGATTGTGAAGCAGCGGTACCCCGAAGTAAAACGTGTGCTGATTACAGCCTACAATGTCGAAGACTATCTCGACCTGGCCATGAATTACGACATCGGCAACATCTTCGTTAAGTCGGTGCCGTTCAACTTTTCCGAGCTTGACATCATCCTCAACAACCTGCTCGAGAACAACGTATTCGGCCTTGAGCGGCACTTCGCCAAAAACNCCGACGTGCGCCGTTTTCTCGTGCGGCGCCCCGACAGCCTCGCCGACGACGCGCAGCGGATAGTAGCCTTGGTAGACGAGAGCGAGCGCGGCAAGACACTCGAAATGGTCGTGGTGGAATTGCTTACCAACGCCATGTTCTATGGCGTGCGCCAGGAGAACCCCGAAAACCGGCAGGAGTGGGACTTCGACTTTGAATTGCCGGAGGAGGCCGCCATAGAGGTCGCGATGGCCAGAGACTCCGAGAAGTACGCGATATCCGTGAAAGACCGGGGCGGGCGCCTCAAGAAGAATGACGTGCTCTACTGGCTCCACCGCCAGATCGCCCAAGACGACAAGGGCCTGCCGCTCGGCCTCTACGATACCCACGGCCGCGGGCTCTTCATAGCGCGGCGGTACATCGACCGGCTTATCGTCAATATAGACAAAGACAAGCGGACGGAGCTTATCGTCATCAACTACCTGAATCAGGACTACACAGGCTCAAAGCCCATATATATAAATGAATTGTAATATCGGGGGGACGGGCTATGGTCTTTTCATCCGCTGTCCCCACAAATGTACGCGCACCCGTCCCCATTGCAGAATACCTTGCCTCCAGATTCACATACCACTCGCCTGAGAAGTGGGCGGAGATAACAGGCGAGGGGCGCGTTTGCATAAACGGGGCGGTTGTTACCTGGCAGGATTGCGTTAACGCGGGGGATACGGTCTCCTACGATCCCGGCGATTTTGAGGAGCCGCCCGCCGACCTCTCCTATTCTATTATATATGAGGACGAATGGACCCTCGCCGTGAACAAGCCGGGGAACCTACTCGTACACCGCGCGGGCAGGTCGTTCCGCAACAACCTTGTCTATCAACTGCGCACGGTGAATAACCCGCCCTACCCCGGCTGCCACCCCGTGCACCGGCTCGACCGTGAGACATCGGGCGTGGTGCTCGTCGCGAAGGATTCGGAGCAGGGCGGGATCTTCGGCAAGCTGTTCGTTGACGGCTCAATCACAAAAATTTACAAGGCGGTTGTGGCGGGATGTCCCGATGTTACTGCCCCTTTTGTGATAGAGGGGGCGATATCAGCGGATAAGGGCGCGGCGGAGGGACGGTGCAAGTTTCGGGTGGATGACGGCGGGAAGCCCGCGGTTACTGTGATAGAGGGCGCGCGCGTTTTTGATAACGGATTATCCTTATTAACAATAAGGCCCGTAACGGGCCGCACGCACCAGATACGCGTGCACCTCGCGCATATCGGATTTCCCATAGAGGGGGACAGTGTGTATGGATTTGTTGATGGAGACGGAATTGTATCCCGCCGCCATGCCCTGCACTGCGAGTCTTTATCCTTTACGCATCCTCATACAGGCAAGTACTGCGAGATAAAAGCGGAGCTGCCGGCGGATATCGCGGCGATGCTTAATAATTAAGGCGGGGCGCGATGTTACGCGCCCCGCCTTAAGCAAAACTTAATAAAAATCAGGTTATATTACTTCTTCTTCGCAGCAGCCTTTTTCTTGGCGGGAGCGGCCTTTTTGGCGGTGGCCTTTTTCGCGGGCGCTTCGCCGAGGATGTTGTCCTTAGCCGCCTTCGCGACCTTGAACTTAACAACCTTCTTCGCGGCGATCTTGATCACCGCGCCGGTGGCCGGGTTCCTGCCGGTCCTGGCCTTGCGCTGCACGAGGACCAGTTTGCCCAAGCCGGGAACCGTAAAGCCGTTCTTGGCTTCCTTGTACGCCAGCTGCGAAAGATTGTCAAGAAACGTTTTGACCTGCTTCTTGGAAAGCTCTTCTTCCATCATCTCGGAGAGCTTTTGGATAACCTGAGTTTGAGTCAAGCTTTTACCTGCCATGTAGGAGGCTCCTTTTTTGTGTTGTTAAAGTGTTTATACGGTACTAATGTATACAAAAAATAATATATGCCTCTGAAAATGCAACAAAAATATCAATATTTTTATATTTTTTTATGCAGGCCCCTCTAAGCCGCCGTCCGGCTCCGGGTCCGATTCCGAATTGCGCGTCTCCTGCACGGCCTCCTCCGCCTGCTTCGACCGCAGTTTTTCGTTGGCCGCGTCTAACAGCCGGTACGTTTTTTCAATCATGTCAAACGACTTGTGCACCCACGCGCTGCCCCAGAAGAAGTTGCAGCTTGTCTCGGCGGTCAGAAGCGCGTCGTACGCGTCGAATATCATCTGCTTCACGCCCTCGCGGTCTTCTATGTACTGGCCGCGCTCGTCAAAACTCTTCTTGGTGCGGTGGTAGTATACGCTCGCGCTGCGCATCTCGTCGAACCCCTTCTTCTGCAAAAGCCCGCCGGTCCACTGCGCGAAGTCGCCGCCCCAGTGGTCGCCCGTGTTCCACGCGCCGCGGTGAACCTCCACCTCCTCGTCGGGATAGTGCTTGTCCAAATATTCATTAATATGCGACGGGATGAACCCCAGCGTACCCGCGCGGTAGCGGTTCATAATCTCGTGGTAGAAACATCCCCAGAAATTTGATTTCGTATCGGTGCTGCGAAACCACCCGCCGTTCTCGCCGTCGGTCCACGTGGTAACAAGCGCCGGGAAGTCGCAGTGCTTGGTCCGCTCATAAATCTCGTGCTGGAACCAGCCGGGGTCAAGCCCCGACTCCTGCGCGTCCGAAAGCTCCCTGTCCCGCGGGACCACCACAATCTCCGCGCCGTCGTAGCGCGCAATGTAGGGACGGTACCGCCGCTCCTCCCACCGCATCTCGCGACGGGGCTTTATATACCAGCAGTCCACAAGCACATACCGGTACCCGTGCTTCTTTAACATCGGTATCATCTCCATGCAGAACCCCATCTCCGGCGGCCAGAACCCGTGGAACACATCGCGCCCCAGCATATGCCGCCCAAGGCCCTGCCACCACTCGGTCTGCGCGTCCCAGTCGGCCTTGGGGATGAGCGGGTAAACAGGGTGGTACAGCCCGCTGCCCACAAACTCGATGGGGGAGCGGCGGAACCGGTCCATGAAGTCGGCTATGGGCGCCACGTGCTGGAACGTCTCCCTTATGCCGGGGTCCTCAAGCTGCTTGAGAAGCGTCCCCGAACAGCTGAGGTGCAGCCGCGCAATGTCTTCGTACCCCTCAAGCATGCGCGTAATGCGGTCGTAACACCACAAAATCTGCTTGGCCTCCCACTTCTCGTCCGCGGAGTTGAACAACTGCAAAAGATTACCGAGCGGCTGGNGAAGATGCAGCCCAACTGCGTGATAAATCTGTCCCATTTGATTGCCCCCTATCCTTTTATTGTTGCATTTTTCATTGTAATATTCTATTTTTTATAATTACGGCCCGGCCGGACACCTGTTAATAATATAATCAAAAGGACATGGGCAATGGTAAAAAATATTGCGTCGGCCTTATCAAAGGCCACCCTGGTTTCCTATGTCTACTTCGCCCTCTTCTTCATATCCGGCCTCTCCGGGCTCATTTATGAGTCTATCTGGTCGCAGTACCTGAAGCAGTTTTTGGGCCACGCGGCGTACTCGCAGACGCTGGTGCTGGTCATCTACATGGGCGGGATGGCGCTTGGGTCGTGGATCGCCGCGCTCGGCGTATCGCGGCTGAGGAACCTGCTCTTTGCCTACGCGCTTGTGGAAATCGCGCTGGGGCTGTTTGCGCTGGCGTTTCACGATGCCTTCATACGGTACGCTGATATCTCGTTTACGGCGGTAATACCGTACCTGAACCGGCCGCTGCCCATTACCATATATAAATGGGTGACGGCGTCGGTCATCATCCTGCCGCAGTCTATACTCCTCGGCGCGACGTTCCCGCTTATGGCGGGGGGGATACTGCGGCGGTTTCCGGGGCTCAGCGGGTACAAGACGTCGGTCATATACTTCGTCAACACGTTCGGGGCATCCGCAGGGGTGCTGATAAGCGGATTTTATCTGACAAGTCTGTGGGGCCTCAAGGGGGCTATTGCCGCCGCCGGTATACTTGACCTGTTCGTCGGGTTTGCGGTATTGGCGCTGTGCCTGAATGATAAATCCGCGGTCAATAACGGTACGGCCCGCGCTGCTAACGCGGATGCCGGACCACCCGCCGCACCGGCAGACAGGCGGAATTATTACTACCCGCTGCTCGCCGTCTCCTGCCTGACCGCCACGGCGTCCTTTATATATGAAATAGGCTGGATACGTATGCTTAGCCTCGTCCTCGGCAGCTCGACGCACTCTTTTGAGTTGATGCTCAGCGCCTTTATACTCGGCCTTGCGCTCGGCAGCTTCTTCATCCGCAACAGGTTAGACTCCATCAAAAACACGCCGCGCTTTCTCGGTATCATACAGATAATCATGGGCGCCACGGCCATAATGACGCTGTTCACGTACGGCAATATGTTCAGGTTCATGTCCTTTACCATAGACGGGTTGGATGTCAACGCGCAGGGGTACGTTTTTTTCAACATCGTCAGCCATTTGATATGTATGACAGTGATGCTGCCCACGACTGTCTGCGCGGGCATGACGGTGCCGCTTATCATCCATATGCTCTACAAAAACGGCTACGGTGAGCAGGCCATCGGCAAGGTTTACGCCGTCAACACGGCGGGCGGGATACTCGGCGTAGTCGTAGCGGTTTGGGTGTTGATGGAGTCTTTTGGCCTGAAGTATTTGATAACGGCCGGCGCCGCGCTCGATATCGCGATAGGGCTTTACGTGCTCCGCCACTTCTCCGAAACGCGCCGGTCGCTGACGTATGCCGTAGCGCGCCCCGCCGCGGCGGTTGTGCTGCTCGCCGCCGTCCTGTTCGCCAAAATCGATCCGGTGATGACATCATCCGGGGTTTTCCGCCACGGCGTTATCTCTAAGGAGAAACATATCCTGGGGCATATTGACGGAAAGACGGCGTCCATCACGCTGTTTCGGTCGGGCGACAACTTCGTACTCTCTACAAACGGCAAACCGGACGCGAGCGTCGGCGCGGCGGAGGAGCTAAGTCCCGACGAGTACACGGCGTCGCTCCTCGCAATGCTGCCGCTAAGCATACGCCACGAAACGCGCACGGCGGCGATAGTTGGCATGGGCTCCGGTATAGCGGCGCACTATATGCTCTATGAAACAACGTTGGAGCGGTTGGATGTTGTGGAAATCGAACCCGCCATGGTTAAATTAGCTAAGAAAATCGGGCCGAAGGTCGCCAGCACGTTCAATGACCCGCGCAGCAACATACACATAGAGGACGCAAAAACATTCTTCTCCGCCGGCAGCCGCTCCTATGACGTAATAATCTCCGCGCCGTCAAACCCCTGGGTGAGCGGCGTGTCGAGCCTCTTCTCCGTAGAGTTCTACCGCCACATCCGCAGCCACCTCAATGACGGCGGGCTGCTTGTGCAGTGGTGCCAGGCGTATGAGTCCGATATGACGGTATTGGCGTCGGTACTTAAAGCGCTCGGCGAGTATTTCCCGGTTTATGATATGTACATGTTTGATTCCAACATTATCATCATCGCCGCTAAAGACGCCGCAACCGATATAAGCATAAAACGGGACGTATTCGAGATCGCGCCCGATATGCACGTCGAGACGTTTATGTGGTTTTTGGGGGTAGAGGACAAACTTTACCGCGTAGCCGGCAGCGGGCTGCTCAGGCCGTTTGTAAACGCGGACCCCACTCCGGCCAATACCAACTTCCACTCGTTCGTAGACCGGTACGCCGTAAAGCACCGCTTCATGAACAGCCGCGTGAAGCAGATAAGCGACCTGCGGAAATTTGTAGTGCCCGTAAACAGGATCATCTTCGCCGACACAAGCAGCCTGAGCCTGTCGCCCAACACCCCGCTGCCCGATATACACACCTCAAACCTCATTGATGTCCAAAAAGCAAAGACGCTTGCGTCAGACCTCGCGCTGAACGCCGCCGATACCGCCAGCCCGCGCGCGCCCGCCCCCGCGCCGGTGCTGATTTTGAACGATGCCGCCGTATGGCGCGGAGGCGCGGGCTTCGTGCTGGCGCAGCAGGCAATAACGCAGATACTGCAAGAGACGCTGCCGTACCTGCCCGCCGCCGATATGCGCCGGATTTGGGATATCATAGAAAAAAAATTCGCCGGATGGGAGTTCTCGGAACCGCAGGCGAAATGGATGGCCTACTACAAGTCGCTCTGCACCTACGACGCGCCCGAAATGAGGCGCCTGTCGCTGGAACTGCTGCCGCAGGACGAGATATCCCCGGAGCTTTACAGCAACCGGATACTTATGGCGTCGCTCTTGGCGTCGTCTGCCGTTACGGGAGATACGGCAGGGGTCCGGCAGACGTGGGAAAAGTACACGGAACGCGCCCGCCCCGAAGCCATACCCACATCCATCCGCGCCGCAAAGTTGACGTTAGACGACCGCCCCGCCTCCCGCACCCCGTAGGCAACCATCCTGCATCCGCGCGGCGTATACATTTATCAAACCCAAAAAACAACAAAAACTTGATTTCCCCCCCCGCCGCAATGTATATTACTGATACCGCTTGATTTGCGGTTTTTCTGGTTTAATGGATTAACGGTGTACTCTCTTGGTTGACAACGGCGGCGTCCCCCTGTTTTACGGGGATGCAACTCCGGCCATCACAAT
>WQTH01000030.1 GCA_009786415.1 Chitinispirillia bacterium
GCTTTTCGGAATTTATGGATTATGCGCTGGAAAATCCATCCATCTTTGAGAAGCTTAACGGCGCCGTAGTAGTATTCGACGATGAAAATTATCAGCGTGAGAAAAGAAACCCCCAGAACAAGGTTATCTTTGCAAAGAAAACCTACGAATTAACCACATAACAGAGCCGGACGGGGCTTNCCCCCAGTCCGGCGGAGCCCTCCTCGGCCTTGAGCCCCACCCCGACATGATCACCCAGAACAAAAACGAATTCCTGATGCGGAATTTGATACGAAATGTGGATACCTGTGGGCAGGAAAAGGCGTTGGAGTATATAATTTCTACCTTTTCTTGGCAATTTTTTCTCGGTCTGGTTTAATTTGATGCAATTCGCCCCGGCCTTTATCTGCCAAAAAACAAAAAAATCTTGAATTTCGGCCTGCCCGAATGTTATCTTTAGTTAGCCACTGTATTAACAATCGTGGAGAGGGGTAATAATGGACGTTTCTTATGTTAATCCGTTTGTGGTCTCGACTATCGAGACCCTGCAGAAGATGTTGAACATTGAGGGCAAGGCCGGCAAGTTGTCGCTCAAGGACAGTTCTTTGCACAGTTACGATGTGACGGGGGTTATCGGGCTTACGGGCGAGGCGGCGGGGTCTATCTGCCTCAGTTTCCCGCAGGAGGTTGCATTCAAGGCGGTTACGGCGCTTCTCGGTATGCCGGTTACGATGATGGGCGACGAGGTGACGGACGGTATCGGCGAGCTTGTAAACATCGTTGCCGGTAACGCGAAGCAGTACCTGACCAAGTACAACCTGTCGATTTCGCTGCCCAAGGTGGTGGTGGGGCGCAACCACTCGGTGGCGTCTATGAGCGGCGTGCCTACGATCGTGGTGCCTATCGTATCCTCTTTGGGCGAATTCGCGATGGAGATATCGCTCAAAACGCCCGAGGTGAAGAAGTAGGGAAAGGCGGAGGCGGGCAGGCGCCCGCAGTCTATATATATAATAGGATGGCGCCCGCTGTACGCGGGTATGGGGGTATTTGCATTATGCTGTCATCAATACGTATATGTGCCCGCGCGGTATTGGCGGCCGGGGCGTTGATATCTGTATTCGCCGCGCCGCAGGTTCAGGTCGACAACATGACTTTCAACGGCGGGCCGATAAACGAGGGNTCAACCGTACACGCAACCTTTAAACTGACCAACACCGGCGACCAGCCGCTCCGCATCACCAATGTGAGGCCGGGCTGCGGTTGCACCGTGGTCTCCTACGACTCGGTCATAGCCCCCGGCAAGACCGGCGTCATAAAGCCCAAGGTCGACCTGAAGGGCATGAGGCCGGGCCACATGAACAGGGGCGTTACCGTAACCTCCAACGCGGCCAACACCCCCACGCTGCAGTTGATCATAGAGGCGACCATCTTGCCCATTATAGAGGTATCGGAGAACTACCTTACGTTCCCCAACGCGGCCAAAAAGACCATTACGCTGGCATCGGCCAAGAAAGATTTAAAGATCAGCGGCATCGTATTTACCCCGCACGAAAGCGGCAGAAACACACCGGGGTGGGCCTCAAACGTCCCCCTGACCCTCAGTTACACGTTTACGGCCACAGACAGCACGCGGGCCGGGGGGCTTAACGTATACAAGTTGGACATCACCCCGCCAGGCGCCGGCGGGGACCCGGTAAACGGGGCGTTCCTTATAACCACCAACCACCCGGATAAGGGCGAGATCGTTATCAACGGGCGTATACAGTAATCAGGTAGACGGCTGCCCGCCGGTGGCCTCGTACATCTTCTCTTTTGAGTGTATATCGCTGAACAGCATATTGACCTCTTTTTCGGTAGGCTGGCGGTACCGGTGCACCTTGGCCAGTTCCGCCGCCGGGAGTCCGTCGGAGAGGGCTTTCAGGTAATCCGGGGTGTAGAACTCCTCTACAGACTTGTACAGCGGCTCGCGGTTGAAGCGCATGGAGAGCAGGGAGGCGATCTGGTCGCTGTTCAGGCCGTTTTCGAGCGTTTCGGCGCGGCGGCGCTCAATTTTGGCGAAATTTTTCGGGAAAAATTCCTCGGCGTATCTCCGTTCCATCTTTAAATATCCTCCGTTATATATTTATTGTTTATAATTATAATCTACGTCAACTGCGCTGGAAAATGACCAGCCCGAACTCCGGCGCTATTGCCATCAGGTGGTCGAATATGTCCGACTGCACGGCCTCGTGGCCTACCCACATCACATCGCTTGTAAACGCGTACAGTTCCAGCGGCACACCCATTTCGGTTTGCTGCAGCAGGCGTACCAGCAGCATAAGCTCCTGGTTTATGCCGGGGTGCCGGCGCAGGTACGCCTCGCAGTAGGCCCTGTAGGTGCCAATGTTTGTAAGGCGCCTGCCGTTGACCGGTACAGATATGTCGCAATCGGCGCACTCCGCCGCGTTGAACTGCTCTATTTCGGCCATTTTCTTTTCGAAGTACTCTCGCAGCAGCTTTATTTTGCTCAGGTGGTTGTACTCTTCCTGCGTCAGGAAGTGGATAGAGCTCGTGCGGAAGCGTATGGCGCTCTTTATGCGCCGGCCGCCGCCCTCGAACATGCCCCGCCAGTTCTTGAACGACGACGAGACCAGCTCGTAGGCCGGTATGGCCGTTATCGTCCTGTCCCAGTTCCGCACCCGCACGGTCGTGAGGTTTATGTCTATCACGTGCCCGTCGGCGCCGTGTTTGGGTATGTCTATCCAGTCGCCCTTGCGCACCAGGTCCATTGTGGAGAGCTGCACGCCGGCTACGAGGCCTAGGATGGGGTCCTTGAATATCAGCATGAGTATGGCCGTAAACGCGCCAAGGCCGGAGAGGAAGTAAATGGGGCTCTTGCCAGCCAGCAGGCTGACCGCTATGATTACGCTGGCTATAACGCCCGTCACCTTGAGCGCCTGGATGGTGCCGGTAATGCCCACCTTCTGCGCCTTCCCGCTCATATCGTAAATGTCGCGTACCGCGCTCAAAAGTGCGTCGTACACCGCCAGTACTATAAGCACGTAGTAGAGGCTGATCGCCTTAGAGGCCAGCTGGAGAGCCTCCGACTGCGGCGCCATTATAAGCGGCAGGCCGATGGACATAACAGTGGCCGGGATGAGGTGGAACGCGCGCTGTGGCAGCCGGCAGCGGAAGACAATGTCGTCTATATGCGTGCCGGTCTTGGAGCTCAACGCCTTGAGCCCCGGCAAAACAAGCCGCCGCGCGACCTGATGTATGCCGAACGCGGCAAGGAGCAGCACCGCAAGGTTGACGACATAGGCGGGGATTACGGCATCCCCGACAGCAATGCCGCCGTCAACCGTTATCAGGTCTGTGATGTATGTTATAAACTCCCGCACCTTGCTCTCCAAACCAACGGTTGTTTTAGTCATCAATAGATAATTTTATCAACACAAAAAATACGTTATACCGTGCAACAGCGGGCGGCCGGGAACGGCCGCCCGCACATTGGCAATTACCATCCCCTACCTGTCGTGATATTTCGTGCCGTACGCCCTTATGGAGGTGTCCAGCTTCGACATCATGTCGTCTTTCTTAACCCGCAGTTCGTGCTCCTCCTCTAACCTGCCGGCGGCGTTTGAGAGGGAATTTTTCATGCGGCCGGGGTCAAGGACCATGAGCGAATAGACCTTGAAGCGCCCATTCTCCTTATTGTATTGGGTAACGGTCGTGTGAACCGACGAGCCGCGTACGCTCACGTCGGTGATCTGCCTCACGCCCTCTTCCCAGATTTTTTTGGCCTCGCCGTCTATGTTTTGGGCGTAGGACTCGCTTATGCGCTGGACCTGCGTACTCATGCCGGCGGCCAGCTGCACACGCGCCTCGTCCGACGATATCTTGCGCGCGGTCATCTCGTCGCCGGACTCCGCCACGCCTATGCCGCAGGCTATGCCGTCCCTCTCCAGCTGCGCCTTTATCTCCTCAAGCTCGGCGTAGGTGAGGATTACGCGGGTGAAGCCGGTGAGGGCGGCGGCCTCCTCTTCGCTCAATAGCTTTGTGGTCTTGGGGCGGTAGTATGAGGGGACGGCCCTGACATTTGCGCTCGCCTGGCCAGCCGTGACCTCCGTCATCTGGTAGTTCCCCACATCCGAAAAGTTCTTCTTATTTTTCTTCTTATCCGCAGGCGCTACCTGCACCTTGCCGTCGAACGTCTTGACCGTAGTGCCGGAGCCTTTGCGCGAGTCGACCTCAAGCGTAGTCCCTCGGATGGCAGCCAACGCGGTGGGGGTTCTTATCTCGAACTCCCGCCGGTTACCAGCCATCTTTTTGACGTTGGTAACGATCCTGCCGTCGATCAGGCTGAGTTTCGTCTCCCCGCTGTTTATGGACGAAACCTCAAGGACGGTATTCTCCCTGAGGCGGACCGAGCTGCCGTCGGCCGTTTCGAGGCGGGCTTCCGACTCCGCGAGCGTGGCGACCATGTCCTTTGAGCGCAGCGTCATGTTGAGCCGGGCATCGGGCCAGGTGTTCACGTTTTCGGGGTCGGCCCTGCGGTCGCGGGAAGAAAATACCTTAACGCTGCCCATAATGCCCTTAACGGAGGCCTCCGAGGCCTCCTGGGCAAACAGGGGGGCGGCGCAAAACAACACCGACAGGGCGCACCCTGCCGCCAGATATCTGCGGATACCGGCCATAGATTACTCCTTTGTGGCGATTTTTTAGCGGTGGCGGCCCATGTCCGCGCGCCAGTATGGGCCCGGTACGAATGCGGGCCAGCTATATAATATACTTTCCGGAAAGGGAAAACGTTACAATATAAATGCACAAAACTCAAAAGCATTTCCCCAGCCGCCAAAAAAAACCTTGATACCGGGCCGTTTTTATAGTATAATAAATATATAGAGGCGCACCCCCGGTATCTATTAACCATTAACCCGAAAGCCGGAATTTATATGAACAGGCACCGGGATATCTTTGATTTTGCCTCAAAAGGGCGTAAAAAACGTACGGCGGGCTTTACACTGCTTGAGCTTATGGTGGTCATAGTCGTGTTCGGCATACTGTGCGCGGCCGTGGCGGTGAACTGGTCGTCGTTTATAAAGCACCAAAACCTGAGGGCCGAGGCGAGCGGGTTCCATAAGGAACTCATGGCGCTTAAGGCAAAGGCGCTGGAAAAAGGGGGCCGTGTCCAGATTGAGATACAGAGCAACGCCTATAAGGTAGCGGAGGAAACATTAAACGACGACGGCACACACCAGGGGTGGGAAGCGCTAAAATCGGTCAGTATGCGCCACAATATAACGCTATCCTTGCCGGAAATCGAAATCGCCAATACGCCTAACAAATGGCGGATATCCGCCAACAGCGGCACGCTCTTAATAAAAAATGCGCATTTAGACGCCTATGACAACGGATGCGTGATGTTGAGCAACAATTCCAAGAAGAATTTTTTTATACGTATGGACACGACCGTCAGCATAAAGCCTGAACTTTTTAGCAGGAGCGGTAATTCATGCGAAAAAATGTAAAAAATATAGCCGGTGTCTCCGTTGTGGAGATCATGATCGCCATGGTCATAGTCTCGATTGTGCTCATAGCAATTGCGAGCGTTTTCCCCCGTATGAGCGCGCACGGGAAGGCCATACACGAGTCGGACCAGGCGAGGATGATCGCCGCCGAAGTGCTTGAGGGGTTGCAGATGATCTCCGATTCTAATGATCCATTAGACCGCTGCGGAACCCCACTTTCTATTGATCAGGAACGTTTCCTTGACCAATTCAACAACACCAACATCGGAGCTGTGACCTACAAAGTGAATAAAATGGCGGATCTGGTGTGGAACTGCAACGCCGCCACCACCGGTTTTAATACCGTAACTATTACGGTAAATTGGAGAAAAAACAATAAAGATCATTCGGTAAAAGTAACGGGGGCCATAAGATGATGAACAAAAAAGGCATGACGCTGCTGGAACTCATGGTCTACATGGTGCTCGCCGCCCTCATACTGGCGCCGATTGTCATGCTTATGAACAATTCGTCCAAAAACATGGCGCGCGACGCGAGTAATACCACCCTGCGGATGTCGGGGCGCGATATTCTCAACATCATATATGATGACCTGAAAAATACCGGGTTCAAACTGCATCCTGATAATTTCAAGGCGGATACGGCAGTCTGGTACCATGACCTCAATTCTATCCCGTGCCCGCCCACGACCTGCCACCCAACCCAAAATGTTGATTTATATGATGAATCCTCGTTCATGCCCACCGACGGCGGCAGTAGCGCAGGCTTGTTTGACGCCCTGACTGTCCGTATGGGCAGACTGACAAACGACGGCGCATGGAGCGGGGCCGAGTATATAACCTATTACGTCGACAACAACAAAAACCTCATAAGGGCATCCACCGGCATCTTCCCCACCGCTACTCCTATAACAGTACCCGGGGCTGAGACCAGGCGTACAGTTCTCACCCAAAACGTGGCCGCCCTGCAGTTCCAGTACTCGGAAGACCTGGAAGACTGGGAGAACTCCTATGGCAACACCATCCCGGCCAGGTTAAACAAGCCGTTCGTACAGTACATAAGGGTGGCCCTTATTCTAAAAGACGACAAGAAACTGTCACCCGTGGGCGGAATCCGGGATATGGTTATCGGGAATACCATACTCCCAATACCGGCATCCGACCAGGCGCTGTACGAGCGCCATGAGATAGTGGTCCCGATCCCGAACAACGGCCTTTTCCCGACTGATTAACGGCATTTGCGCGCCCCAAAACCGGGGCGCGCAAAAAAACAGTACCCACCCCGCCCGCGCGGATTATATATTTATATTGAACCGGGGGGNATTCCGTATTTTATACTGTCATCTACGAAAAAGAGGGCAAAATGAGCTTTGACGACCATGAACGATTCGTAGCCAAGAACCGCTCCCTCGCCGCTGCCGAGAACATTGAGCGCAGGGACGAGGCTATGGAGAACAAGGGCTACTCCTACCTCCGCGAGCAGAAGGACAGCTCCTGTTTCAACTGCAAGATGAAGAACACGTGCCGCGAGTTCGGCGCGAGGCGCAGCGGGGGCACAAGCGGCGTTGTCTCTTTCGGCGGCGACGAGAGGCTTATTTGCGACAAGTACGAGCCGGCGGAGAAGCAAAAGAAGACGATGAGCGACAAGCAGGTCAAGGCGCTCCTCAAAAACGTCAGGAAAGGGTACTGACAGGCGTGGAAAACTCACCGTTAGAATTGTACGAAACCGCGTACCGGCTGCACTATACCGACAACCGGGTCCCTGAGGCGCTCAGGTATTACGACGCCATAATCAGGGAGTTCCCGGACTCCAACGAGTGCGGCTATGCCGTCATACAGATCAACAAGATAAAGGCCAACAGCGCCGTAGCATCCATTGCGTCAAAAAAGAAGGGCGGCGCGCTGGCCCTCATATCGTTTATGCTATGCCTGCTTATAATAGGCGCGCTTGGGGCGGGCGCCTATTTGGGCAGGGAGTACGTGCTGCCGGAGGNAGAAAGGGCCAAACAGAGGGAAATTTTGGCTACAAGGGTACTGGGCAAGATAATTGAGGGCAGAAACGAAGACGCTCTCCTGCTGTTAGACAAACTCAAAGAGTTGTCGGACTCTACAGACATAACGCCTTACGAGCTCTCGGCGCAAATATACCGCAGGGGCGGCCTGACAAACAGGGCGCGCGCCGAGTACGAAACGTTCTACTCCAAAAACCCAGGCAAGCTGAACACGCCAATCGACGAACTCGTACCGGAACCAGTTATGCCTGCGAAGAAGAAAAGGCAGGGCGGCGCCTTTTAACCGGCGTCAGGTTACGCAATAACGGATTAAGAGAGGTATTTATGGATGCGCGAAGGACGATAGAGGAGCGGGTAGAGGACGGCTGCGTACTCAACAGCGAGGGGCAGTGGGTCCATATGTTCCAGCAACTCACAGACGAACAGCACATCATAGAGGAGCTGGCCCGCGGCAATGTGCGCGTCAACGGCATATGGGTCCGCATCGCCGACGCAAAAAAGTGGGCCAGAGCGCCCAGAACCCCCGGAACGGTGCCGCCGTCGCACCCGCCGCAGATACCCGTACAGTTGGCGCCGGTTGCAAAAAAAGCGTCAATTTCCCCAGCAACTGTTCCGCTTACACCAGCGCCGCATACGGACAGACAGCCGGAGTTTAACCCCGAAGACAACTTCCTCGAAACCATAGCAATGGACGCCTCGGCCTTAAAACAGATCGCCGGGAGCATAAACGCGGGGTCAGGCAGGGGCGCAAACACCAATATGCCCCACGCGCCAGCCCCCCTCGCCGCGAAACCCGTTGTGGCAAATCCGCCGGTCAATACCGACGCCGATGAAACCGACTCGTTCGACCCCGGCCTCATAAACGCCGACGCTCCGCCCCCCCCCATCAGCATCAACACAAACAGCGATGACGACGCCGACTTCTCCGGCGGGGACGACTTCCGCGAAACCGCGCTGCTTACGCTTGAGCGGCTCCCCCCTCGCGGGCAGAAGGGCTGAATATGGCCGCCGCGAAGACCATCCGCACATTGTGCGCCGTATCAGCGGCTATACTATTAATATACGCCGGCACGGCAGACGCCAACCCGCTGAACGGATATTACCAGATCGTCACACTCACATACGTACAGGACGACGACGGCAGGCAGCGCGGGTTCAACAACACCGGCCTATATATATCGGCAACCGGCAGCCGGATACGGGTGGTCGGCGCGTGGCGCGGCTACCCCATCGCGCACACTCTGGCCGTAGACGGAAACATCGGCGACACGCTGGTTCTGAAAGACACCGATAATATGTCGGCCCTCTACAAATTCCGGATAAAAAACAACACGATAAGCGGCCGCCACCGCGTGCTTTTCGACGACGGCACATCCCACGTAATAGACGCCAAAGCCACAATCCGCCAACTGAACCAAAACGAGGTTGACAGGCTGCGGTCGGTCATCAACTTCTAACCCCGGTTAAGCCACGACGTATCTATCCCGTGCTTTTCAAACATCCCCAAAAGCCCAGCCTTGTCTATCGCCTTGTCGTACGCCTCCTCCGGCATTACCTTCTTCTGCTTAACGAGGTCCAAAAAGCTGTCGTTCATGGTGCACATGCCCAAGCTCTTGCCGGTCTGCAAAATAGACTGTATCTGGAACGTCTTCCTCTCGCGGATGAGGTTAGACACCGAGTGCGTGACTATGAGCACCTCCATAGCCGCGACCCGCCCGCCGCCTATTTTTTTGCAAAGCATCTGGCAGATCACCCCGCGCAGAGACTCCGAGAGCATCATGCGTATCTGCTCCTGCTTGTCGCCGGGGAACTGGTCTATTATGCGGTCTATCGTAGACGGCGCGGTAGAGGTGTGCAGCGTCCCGAAAACAAGGTGCCCCGTCTCCGCCGTTTCTATTGCTATGGATATAGTCTCCAAATCCCTCATCTCGCCGATGTAGACGATGTCCGGGTCTTCGCGCAGCGCCGCCCGCAGCGCGGCCTTGAACGAGCCGGTATGCTCGTGAACCTCGCGCTGGTTAATCAGGCACCCCTTGTTTTCGTGGACGAACTCGATGGGGTCTTCAATCGTTATCAAATGGTCCTTGCGCATACGGTTTATGTAGTCTATCATGGCGCATAGCGTTGTGGACTTGCCCGACCCCGTGGGCCCGGTAACTAAAACCAGCCCCTTTGGCAGCCTGCACAGGCCCAGCATCTCCTTGGAGAGGTTGAGGTCCTCGGCGGTGATTATTTTGCTGGGGATAACGCGGAACACCGTGCCCGGCCCCTTGCGGTCCCTGAAGAGGTTGACCCTGAACCGAGCGACACCCTCTATCTCGTAGGCGTAGTCGGTATCGTTGCACTCTTCGAACTGCTCCCTGTTGCGCTCCGGCGTTATGGGCCACATGAGGTCCTTTACCTCGGCGGCCGAGAGCGGCGGCCACCCCGGCACGGCGGCCATCTCGCCGTCCTTGCGCACCATTGGCATACACTCGCTGGATACGTGCAGGTCAGAAGCCTTGAGCTCGATCATTGCCATGAGCAGGCTGTCTATGGCCCTTGCCCCCGTCGGCGCAGGCATCGGCGGCGTTGACGGCGTCGCCTGCATGGGCGGCATGGCGGGCGGCGCGGAGGCCTCCTGCTGCCTGCCCGGCATTTGAATGGCGCTCCCGCACTTGGGGCACTTTATTGTAAACGGATGGTCCGGCGCCCGCGCCGGGTCAAACATTCCCGAAAACCCGCAGTTTCTGCACTGTACCTGCACCCTATGCCTCCTCTGTGTCTGTCTCCACCGCCTTAACGATGAACCGCTTGTTTATATGTACCTCTTTGCCGCTGTCAATGAGATATATGAACTGCCGCGGGTCGTTGAGAACATCGAGCGCCCTGTTGCGGTTGTACGGCATATCTATTACCATGCGCCCCTCTATAACTTCGCCGGGATGTATCTCTATGCGCACGCCGCGCTTGTACGTGTCGTCTGTCTCATCGTATTCGCCGGTGTCGCGGTCGTGGTAAGCCGTTAATATAATAACGTTATCTTTGTTGATGAGAACCGGGTCGGTGCCGCTGCGGTCCCTGAATGGGAAAAATATCTCCGGGCTGTTCAGCCACTCGACTAAGCGCATGGGGCCGGTGTGGTCGGGGGCCGCAGTGGGGAGATAGACCATGCCGGCAGACTGGGCGCCGCCGGGGAGCTGGATTACAACTTCCTTGCACATTACGGGGATACGCAGGTCATCCATCGGCAGAGGCTCCTTTCCGGCTTAAAAAATTAAAATCAAAGTCAAAACCAACACATATACCGATGATTTTGCCGTTGCTCATCCACTATTCGCTATTACTTAATCCTTCCCCATCAACACCAATATACATTATGCCGGTTACGGATGGTTCAGGATGTGCAGGATAAATGCTGTCGCTAACGCACCTATCGCTATCCATGAGGGCCATTGGGTTCTCAGCATTTCTCCGAAACCGCCCGTTCCGCGGACCCGGCGGTCTACTACCCGGCGGTCTTCTATCTTTTTGGGGGTGGGCATAATTACGGTTTTGCGGGGAGAGACCGTCTCGTTTGGGTCTACCCTGTCCAAATCGTTCAGGAGTTCCTCTATTGTCGAGTAGCGTTCGCTTTTGTCCTTTTTCAGCGCCTTGGTTACTATCATATCCAGCATTTTGGGCATATCCCTGCGCTTGTGCGACGGGGGGGACGGCTGGACGTTTACCTGCATATGGGCTATGGCCATCGGGTTGTTGCCTATGAACGGCGGCTTGCGGGTCAGCATCTCGTACATCACTATCCCCAAAGAGTAGATATCGGTTTGCACGTCTATCCTGCGGCCCAGGGCCTGCTCGGGCGACATATACTCCGGGGTGCCCACCGTGAGGCCGTGCTGCGTTATGGGGTTTACGCGCATGAGGTCGAACTTGGGCACCTTGGCTATGCCGAAGTCGGTTATGTGTATACCCTTGCCGCGGTCGAGCAGTATGTTCTGCGGCTTTATGTCGCGGTGTATTATGCCCCGGCTGTGGGCGTAGCGCAGGCCGCGGCAGATCTGCTTCGAAAAATCTATAATCTCGGCTATGGTCATGGTCCTGCTGTCGGCTATGTAGGCGCCCAGGTCCATGCCGTCTATGTACTGCATGGCTATGTAGCGGTAACCATCGTCTTCGCCGTAGTCTATAAGGCTCACTATGTTCTGGTGCTCAAGCTGCGAGATGGCCCTGGCCTCCACCTCGAAGCGCTGCTCGAACTCCTCGTCGCGCTGCATCTGCGGCGGCAGCACCTTGAGGGCAACGACGCGCTTGAGCGGGGACTGCTCCGCCTTGTATATGTCTCCCATGCCGCCCTTACCGAGCCTTCCGGTAATCCTGTACTTGCCGATGCTCGCTATCTGGAGATCGGTATACTTGTTTTTTGTCATGCAGCCAAGCTCCTATGATGAACTTAATCGCCCTGTACGACATTTAAGCGCTATCCAAAATATAATAATTAACGAAGCACAAAGTAAAAATAACTCTACCCAATCAGAATGCGGCCCAATCCCCGCGTTGCGCCAGAAAAGATTCTGGTCAAGATTGAACACCTTTTTCATAAGGGAAAACACCGGGCGCGAGACCGTTAAATACGAAAGCTGGCGTCCAAACTCAGTCATATACTCGAACTTGACCAATATCCCCGAAAAGAATATCTGCGGGATAAGTACCATGGGCAGGGTGCTTATAGCCCGCCCCNCCCCGCCGCTGCAGGCGCTAACCGCAAGGCCGAGCAGGCTGCCGGAAAAGATCGCGGTGAAGAGCAGCGCAAGCAGGTTCACCGAAAAATCCATTTTTACGAAGACCACAACAAGCGCCGCCGCGAAAAGCAGCGCCTGAGCGGTGGAAAGCGCCGCCGCCGTAAGTATACGCGCCGCGATGTACGACAGGCGTTTCATTCCGCACTTAGCCTCCCGCGCCAATAAAGGCAACTCCGCCGCAACCTCGCGCACCGCGTTCAGGCCGCCCACCCAGATACCTATAATCGTCAGGCAAAAATAGAAGCCGGAGTCAAAATGGCGGACCATCGGCGTGTAAACTACCCCAAGCAACAGCGTGATAAACGGCGTCTGCAACATCAGCAAAAGCATATTGCGCCTGTCCCTCACATAANCCTTCGAGTACCGCGCGGTGAGCGCGCACGCCTGGCTTACGAGGAGAACCAGCGTCCGCACAGGGTGGCGCAGCGCAAACATCCAGCCGCCGGCGCCGTGGCTGTGGTTGTACCCCTGGCTGTTATGATGACGGCGGTCAGGGCGCCTGTTATATCCATCCGCAGACTCCGCCGGTTCTGCGGATTCTGCCGAGTCCGGCGCAGCCGGCGCCATAAGCCCCACATCCTCCCCCCCGCGTATGGCCCGCAGGCTCAGGCGGGTCGGCGCGGTGCTCTGCCACAGGGTATCGCCACCGGCGCACCCCCCCTCAACCGTCACCCCCGCGCCGGCTTTCACGTAGATATCCGCCACACTGTCCACCCCAAAATACCCGCACACATCCTCCGGCGCGCCCGAAAAAATTACCCGGCCAGCCTGATCGTTACGGTCCTTGGCAATGTAAACGACCCTGTCGCACATCTCTATCTGCTCAAGCGTATGCGTGATGAGTATCAGCGTATGCCCCCTGTCGCTGATGCGCCTGAACAGTTGCATGAACTTCACTATAAGCCCGGGATCAAGCCCGGCGAGCGGCTCGTCCAAAATGACCACCGCCGGGGATGCCAGAAGCTCCACGCCCACGTGCAGCCGCCGCGCCTCGCCGCCCGACAGGTTTCCTACGCGCCGGTCGCGCTGCGCCGCCAAACCCATAAGCTCCAGCACCTCGCCCGCGCGGGTCAGCCGCTCCTCCGCCGTGCTGTCTACAGGCAGCCTTATCAAACTTTGGTCGGCAAGCGTCTCCCACACCGTAAGCTCCGGCCTCAATAGCGCCTGCTGCGACACATACCCCATGCCGCTGGCAAACGCCGCGCTGTACTTCGCCGCCGGAAACCCGTTCATAAGCAACTGGCCGGACGTAGGCGCCAGCTGGCCCGACAGAACCCGCGAAAGCATACTCTTGCCCGCGCCCGACTGCCCAAGCAGCGCAACAAACGCGCCGGGCTCTATGGTCAGGTTGACACCCTCAAGCAACTTCTTCCCCCTGAGCCGCAATCCGATCGAACGCGCCTCTATCCTTATGCTGTTGAACTCGTCGGCGCGGCGGAACTTCCCGTCGGCTACGTAAAAGCGGAACGGCCCGATGTGCACGACATCGCCGTTCGCAAGCGGCAGCGACCCCACCACCGGGGCGCCGTTTACATACGTGGAATTTGTACTGCCCTGATCGGTAATTACAAGCCCGTCGGCGGAACTCCTCACAACCGCGTGGAAACGCGAGACCATTGGGTGCGGCAGGCACACATCATTGTCGGCGTCACGCCCTATGCTTAAAGCCTCGCCGCCAACCCCGCCGCCCGGGAACGAAAATGCGGCCCGCGCCGCGCCATTGGCTCGCCCGGCGCGGTTCATCCGTTGATAATGCTCCTTACCAGCTTAACCGCCTCCGCCTTGGCCGCCTCCAGATCATCATTCACAAGTTCGTACTCGTACTTGCCCTGAGACCGCGCGAACTCCATCTCATCCCTCGCGTTATTCAAACGCAGGGCGATTGTGGCCTCGTCGTCCGTCTTGCGGGCCCGCAGGCGCGCCTCAAGCTTCTCCATGGAGGGCGGGACTATGAGCACCCCAACCGCCTCGGGATACACCGTGTCAAACTTCCTCTTGCCGAAAACATCTATATCCATAACAATATGCTGCCCGCCCGACACCACCGACTCTATGAAAGCCCGCGGCGTGCCGTAATAATTGCCGTACACCTGCTCCCACTCGGCAAACTCGCCGGCGGAGGCCTTGAACTCAAACACCTCCCTGCCCATAAAAAAGTAGTGCTCCCCGTCTATCTCACCGGGACGGGGGCGGCGCGTAGTGGCCGAAATTGAGTAAACAAGCCCCGGAACCTCCTCTAAAAGGAATTTGATAAGCGTGTTCTTCCCCGCCCCCGACGGCGCCGAAAAAACCAGTATTTTGCCCCGCTCAAGCCCGCTCGCGTAATTACTCATTGCTGTCCGTCGCATTCTGTGCGTCGTCCGCGAGACGCTTAATGCCATAAGCTTCGTCAAACGCGTTGTTCGCCGCCCTCATCTTATACTTGAACTCAAGAGCCTCAAGCTGAATGTCGCACTCTTTGCGTACAAGGTACTCCATCTTGTAGAGCGTGTTGTCTATAACGCCCGTAGACTTGCTGATTACAAGAAAAAATACAAAGAGAAGAGCAAGCAGACCGGCCGCCAACATTATTTGTATTACCAGCATTGTACCGTTTTCTCCAGAAATTAAGGTTATCCAAATATAATATACCATAATGGGAAGTCAAAGTCAACACCAAAAAAGGGTTTTTTGCAGCCTGTATTCTAAACCCCGGTATTTCTAATCCGCAAACAGTTAAAAACGCTGTTTTTGACACCGCGTTCAGGCGGTTTTTGGGGTGAGGCGGCGCCTATAGGCGCAGGGGGNCCTTTGATGGTAGTTTTGTACCGTACCCGCTTTTCCCCGGCATAATGTATTTTACAGAAGTTTTACACGGTTTTTATCAACCCTCAATCCATAGGACGTATATTTATGAGTGTTTGCGGGTGTGCTGCGGGCACAAACAATGAAAAGGGCGGTGGCGGTATAATGCAATTTCGGTCTACGGTCGTTTCCAACGTTCGCCTTAGCGATGGCTTTTACGAGATGTCGCTCTCGTGGGATGCTGCGGCCGCCATTCCTGCGCCGGGGCAGTTTCTGACGGTTCGTGTATCGCCTGATACCGTGCCGCTTTTGCGCCGTCCGTTTGCCTTTGCCGGTTTTGACGGAGCGGCCCGGACCGCCTCGATGATCTATCAGGTTCGGGGCAGGGGGACGGAGATTCTGACCGGGATGGCGGCGGGGGAAGAGATTGACGTAATCGGCCCGCTGGGTAATGCGTTCCCGGTTGGCGATGATTGCCGAAAAGCTGTAGCGGTGGCCGGGGGGGTGGGCTTGGGCCCTGTCCTGTTCCTTGTGTCGGCCCTGCGGGAGCGTGGGGTCGATACGGAGTTTGTCTTCGGCTGCCGCAGTGAGGCGCTTGTCCCAAACAGCGGGCGGTTTAAGGGCGCATCTGCGCGTATTTGTACAGATGACGGGTCAGCCGGATTCAAGGGCAATGTCGCGCAGTATATCAATACTAATATAACGCTGGATGCCGGGACGGCGGTTTACGGCTGCGGCCCGGAGGNGATGCTGAAAAATCTATGCGGATTGACGGCTGCATCCGGCGCCAGCGGGTGGATGTCGCTTGAGGCGATGATGGCCTGCGGCGTGGGCGCCTGTATGGGCTGCGTTGTGAAGACGGCGCGCGGGTATCAGCGCGTGTGCAAGGAGGGGCCGGTGTTTGACGGGAGGGAGATAATATGGGAATGAATAATATGAGTGTGGACCTGTCCGTAACAATCGGTTCAAAGTCTCTCCCTAATCCGGTAGGCGTCGCATCCGGAACATTCGGGTACGGGCGCGAGTACGAAGAGCTGCTTGACCTTAAGGATATCGGCGCGATATTCACCAAAGCGGTGACGGTTGCGCCGAGGGAGGGGAACACGCCGCCGCGCATTGTCGAGACGCCGTCGGGGATATTGAACTCGATAGGGCTTGCGAATGTTGGTGTTGATAAATTTATCAAGGATAAATTACCGTTCTTGAAGACAGTGCCTTGCGCGGTTGTTGTTAATGTTGCGGGGTCTACGGAGGGCGAGTATCATCAGGTCATTGAAAAATTAGAGTCCGCGAATGACGACGGGATATGGGGGTACGAGGTGAACGTCTCTTGCCCCAATGTCAGGCACGGCGGGCTGGCGTTTGGGACCGACCCGGTACAGATTGAGCGGCTGACGTCAGCATTAAGAAAGATGACGAAGAGGCCGCTTATCATTAAATTGACGCCTAATGTTACGGATATCACCGTCATAGCGAAGGCTGCCGAGGCGGGCGGGGCGAACGCGGTGTCGTTGATCAACACCTTGGTGGGCATGGTCATAAACGTAAAAGAAAAACGTTCGGCTTTGGGTATGGTTACGGGTGGATTATCGGGCCCCGCTGTTCGTCCGGTAGGCGTGGCGCTGACTTACAAGGCGAGCCGCGCAGTGTCAATCCCCGTAATTGGTATGGGAGGGATAACGACGGTTGACGACGCGCTGCAGTATATGCTGGCCGGGGCGTCGGCGGTGCAGATCGGCACAGCGAACTTTGTTGATCCGGGTATACCCCGCGCAGTGCTTGATGGGATTCGGGCATATTGCGTTGAGCAGGGGCTGGGGTCGGTGAATGACATCAGGGGATTGTTAGATTGATAGTTCGCACCGCGTACCGGTTCAGAACATCCGCTAATAAAACCCCTACCGCACCGTTGACAGGAGAAATAAGTGCATTATCCATATAACAAAAACCTTTTGAAAGGGGTTCTGTATGAGTTTTTGGAAGAAGTCTCTGGCTGTTGCGTGCGCGGTGGTTGTAGTGCTTGGATCGTCTGTAATGGCTGAGCCGGCCGACGCTGGTGCCATTCATCAGGCTGAAGCTGTTGAGAATGAGGTTGAGATGGAGGCGGAGTACGAGGCGGCGCCGGAACCGGAGCCTCTGTCTGCTGCCCGGCATGAGCCGCATCAGCCTGCGGCTGCGCAGGCACCGGCGCCTGTGGTCGTGTCCGTGCCTGAGAAGTCAGCGGCCAAGCTTGATGTTAAGCCTTATGGGGCGGTGCAATACAGGCTCAGGCTGAATCAGACTTCGCTGACCAACCAGTTTATACCGGAAGGCGCTGCCGCGCCTACGGAAGAGACTTTCGGCGCTCTTGACTACAGCAACCGCCTTTGCTGGAGGGCCGGGCTGCGGGTTAATTATGACGATCAGTTCTCCATGCAATTCCAGCTCGGAAACGACTGGGGCGCGGCGGAGAACGTAACCTGGGCGGCGAACAATTCGCCCCGTGCGCGCGTAGGCTATCAGAACCTCTACGTGCATCTGGCATATTTCAAATGGAATCCGGGCTATATGTTCGCGGAAGCCGGCGTCGTGCCGCTAAACAGCAACGGTACGCTTGATCTTTTGGAAAGTTCTATTACAAGAACTTCCGCCGCCGGCAGGTACGGCGAAGCGGCCTTCAACACCTGGGGCGACGTCAATAACAGCATGATTGGTTTGAAGCTCGGCGTGCCTGTCATCAAAGAGGGCGCTGTTAAGTTAGGTGTAGAACTGTTCCAAACGGTGCTTGACGCGCGTACCCAGGTCATAAACGCGCAGACGACAGGCGATCCCGATCCTAACCCGGCGTCGGTGCTCATGGTTCTCGCGCTGCCTGTTGACGCCGGCGCGTTCAAGGTCACGCCTGAAGTTTCCGCTGTCCTCAACCGCAACATCAGGGTCGTTGACGACAAAGGCCAGGCCGACCACGAGATACTCGCCGGTCTGGCGGGAAGCTACAAGGTAAACGGCGCCGTGTCGCTGACATTTAAGGGCGGTATCGGCTCATTGAGCAACGGCGGCACAAAGGTTGACGGTGAACCCGATGTAAGCGATTTCGGCGTACTTGCCGGCATTGGCGGCACAATAAAGGCCGGCCCCGGCACAATCCAAATCGCCGTTGACTACAACAGCACGGAAAACAGGGCAGAACTGGCAGGGACTGAGACAACCGCTTCGTATGATTACATCTACACCGACCTCCGTTATGCCATGAAAATGCACGAGAGGGTCACGCTGACGCCCCGTTACAGGACTTACACCACCAACTTCCCCGATGGCCGCGCGGACAAGAGCAGGTTTGTCAACCGCTTCGAGCTGATCATTGAGGGGTCGTTCTGATTGAGGCGTAACGGCCTGTGTATTGACTAACGTGAAAACAGGGTTCCGCTCCGAATCATCGGGGCGGGACTTTTTTGTTTATACCTCTTACGCCTTGAATTTGCAGACGATGGAATCCAGCTCTTTGGCCATATTTGTGAGCGGGTTCGCTGCCTCTTTGAGTTCTTTCGATTAATGTAGTCAATATAATATTTTTTTTGCAAAAAAACGCAAAAAAAGCCAAAAAATGTAAAATCCGCGTGAAGACTGTGTAAAAACCACGTAAAGTAATGTGTAGGTCTTTTTAAATGGTACAATTTATTGAAGACACGGTTACATATTATATCCGTACCNCCCGGAAACGGTACGACAGCCGTTATGCCGCCAGACGGCGCCGGCACAATATCTGACCCTGTAATTTATAATAAAATCATAATATTTGTTGATATTTATCCCACCATAAAACAATAATTAGAGATATGCAGACAAAGCCAGTATACTTTTGCCTATACCATACACAAAAACTATATTTAAGGGAGGTTTAATGAGTATCAAAAAGAAACTGCTGCTTGTCGCCGGACTCGCGGTACTTATGGCGTCGTTTGTAATGGCCGAGCCCCATGCAGAGGCTGAAGCCGTTAAAGCGGAAGCAGTTGAGGCGGAGATTGAGGAAGATGTTGCGGCGGAGCCTGAACCTCAGGCCGTTGTCCAGTCGGAGCCGGAACCCCAGTCTGCGCCTGTGCAGGTATCGGCGCCTGTGGTTGTGTCTGTGCCTGAGAAGCTTGCGGCGAAATTTGAGGTTACGCCCTACGGATCGGCGTCGTACCGCTACAGAGGCAGGATATGGACTGCGTCTGCGGACGATAACAGCGCTACGACATGGGACCACATCAATATGCTGTCATGGTTTGTGGGTCTGCGGGCCAAGGTCGACGACCATCTCTCGTTGCAGTTCCAGATCGGCAACGACTGGACGGCGGGGGAAAACGTGTCGTGGTCTATGAACAACACGGCGGCGAGGCGCATTCTGGACAATAATATGTACGTCCACCTCGCCTACGCCAGATGGAACCCCGGTTATATGTACATTGACGCCGGCGTCATCCCGCTTTCCAGCAACGGTACGCTCGACCTTTTGGAGCGGTCGCTGAACACGGGCAGTTACAACGAGGCGGTGTATCAGGGCTGGCCCGCGCAGACCAACAACAGGCTTACGGCTCTGAGGCTCGGCGTACCGCTGCTTAACGAGGGAGTAAAACTGTCCGCCGAGGCGCTTGTGTCGGCTATCGACCAGCGTACCCAACGGGTGAGCAGTTTCAATGGCATAGGCGTAAACGACTCGCTGGCCAACCCCGCATCGTTTCTGGTGATGCTAAACCTCCCCGTTACAGCCGGGGCGCTCAAGGTCACGCCTGAGTTCACGGCGGTGGTAAACCGCAACTACAACAAGGCGCTTGAACAAGGCGACCACGAAATCCTCGGCGGGCTGTCGGCTGGCTACAAAATCAGCGACGCCGTATCGGTGAGCCTGTTCGGCGGTTACGGCGCTATCGGCAACGAGAACAGCAGGGCCGGTTCCTACGGCGGCACGGTCAGGTCGGATGACAGGGACCGCGGCGATTCCGCAACGGTATACAACAGCGTGGGCATACAGTTCGGAGTCGGTACATCAATAAAGGCCGGGCCGGGCACGTTCGCGTTCGACTTCAGGTTCGGAAACTCCGTAGACGACATAAACGAGGCGAGAAATACCGCGACCAATACGAACAACATATACATCGACCCGCGCTATACATGGAACATCCACCCAAAGTTTACGATCGCCCCAAGGTGGAGGATTTACATATCAACATACGATGACAGTCAAACGGTGACGATGAGGATGGAGAACAGGCCGGAGATTGTTATAGGCGGATCGTTTTAGTTAATCTGGAGTTTTAAGTTTGGAGTTTGGAGTTTTAAGGATGTTGACGCTTGCGTTAACTCCACTCCAAACTCCACACTCCAAACTATATCTTGCAAACTTCGTCCGGCGACAGCAGTTTATAGCCGCGCCCGGTAAACATCCGCACTGCCGCGCCGGTGTCTTCAAAGCGCAGAAACAGTATCGCCTTTTTGGACGCCGTCTCCACGTACGAGTAGGTGTATTCGATGTTGATCCCCTCTGTGTCGCACAGGTTCACGATGTCGAAGAGCAGCCCCTCGCGGTCGTCGATTTCCACGGCAATCATCGGATTCTGCTTAGCCGTGAAGCCGGCGTCTTTGAGGACGGCCATCGCCTTGTCCGGGTCGTTGACGATCATCCGCAGCACGCCGTAGTTGGCCGACTCGGCGATGGTCAGGGCGCGGATGTTGACGGCGTTGTCTTTGAGGACGGAGGCGGCAGCGGCGAGGCGGCCGGCCTTGTTTTCCAAAAATACTGATATTTGCTGGACAGTCATATATTCTCCTTGTATCTAAATACTGCGTTTGTCAATAATACGTTTTGCCTTACCCTCACTGCGGGGGATGCTTTTTGGCTCTACTAATTTTACCTTGCTGTGGACGAGCAGGGCTTCGCGAAGTTTGTCTTCTATTTCGCGCTCCTTTTGTTCAAGGCGTTTCAGTTCGTCCGAGAATAGCCCTTCCGTCATCTCTACCAGTACTTCGAGACAGTCGAGTGTCCCTTGCCGCTCTACCAGAAGCTGATAGTGCGGTTCTACGCCGTCCATCTTTATCAATACCTGTTCTACCTGTGACGGGAAAATGTTTACGCCCCTGATGATCAGCATATCGTCGGTACGGCCGAGGATGCGGTGCATGCGGACGGCTGTTCTGCCGCAGGGGCAGGGTTCGCGGGTTAGATAGGTGATGTCGCGGGTGCGGTAGCGGATGACCGGCGTACCCTCTTTTGTGAGTGTGGTGAAGACGAGTTCCCCTTTTTCACCGTCGGGCAGCGGTTTGCCGGTGTCGGGGTTGATTATCTCCGGGTAGAAATGGTCCTCAAACACGTGCAGCAGGTCCTGGCACTCGCACTCTGCCGCCACGCCGGGGCCGATTATCTCCGTCAGCCCGAATATGTCGTATGCCTTGATGTGCAGTTTTGCCTGAATATCGGCGCGCATGCTTTCGCTCCACGGTTCGGCGCCGAAGAATCCCACGCGCAGGGGCAGTTTTGAAAAATCAATCCCCTCCTCTTTACCGGCCTCGGCGAGGTATAGGCTGTAGGATGGCGTACAGGTGAGCGCTGTTGACCCGAAGTCCCGCATCATGTCAAGCTGCCGTTTTGTGTTGCCGCCGGATATGGGGATGCAGGTCGCGCCTATGCGCCTTATTCCGTAGTGGGCCCCAAGGCCGCCGGTGAAGAGGCCGTAGCCGTAGGCGTTCTGGACTATGTCTTCGGCTGTGACGCCGCCCATAGAGAGCGTACGCGCCATCACCTCGCCCCAGAGGTCTATGTCCCCCTGCGTATAAGCGTCGACAACCGGCTTTCCTGTGGTGCCTGATGACGTGTGGATTTCTACTATATCCTTCAAATCGCACGCCAAAAGCCCGTAGGGGAATACGTCCCGCATATCATCCTTGGATGTAAACGGCAGTTTGGCGATATCGTCTATCCCGTTGATATCTTCGGGCTTAACGCCCAGCGCGTTAAATTTCGATTTGTAGAAGGGCACCCTGTCGTACACCTTCCGCGCGATGGCCTTCAGACGTTCGCCCTGCAACCGCCGCAGCTCTTCGCGCGGCATGCTTTCGTGTTTAGCGTCCCATATCATGGGTACCGTTCCTTTCCCGCAATATCAAAATCCGGCGTGCAGGTATATCCCGCCCACTCCGTTAATTTTTTCCAATCTTTTTATCGCCAGCCCAATCTCCGCTACTATGGATATGTTGGGCGGCATTTTGAGCCTGAGGTAGAGCGAGTAGTCCGCGTCCGGCGTTGACATATCTGATGTGTGGAGCAGGATGCGCAGGTGGTGGCTGTGTTCGATGTTTTTGAAGAAGTCTGTATTGAGATCCTTCACCTGCGACATGATGAACTGCGGGCCCGCGTAAGTATCAACCGAGTCGCGTCCGCCGGCTATGCCCGCCCCGGCTGTGATGCCGCTCTCAAAGCGGCGTTCGTACATACCGTCGGCGCGCAGGTTGAACAGGTCGGGGACTTTGTTTATCTGCAGGATGCCCTCTAAGCTGCCGCCGTTGCCCATCCACCACTTCACACGGTCGCGCGAGGTGTATACGGCGTCCGAATTTTGATCTGTGGTTCTTGTGTTGATGGTACTGAAAAGCAGGTTCTCCGTGGGCAGGTAGAGAAATCCAGCCTCTTCCGTTGTCGCCCTGAGATAGGTATTTTCATCTGTAAAGAAAACGTACCTCATCGGAGAAATTATTGCCGGGGCGTGCGACACCGTTTCATTGCCGTATCCCAGATAGAGAATGAATTTATCGAGCGCCCTGACGTATTCGCCGGGATAGAATATGAGGTTTGCACCCCTTCCCATAGCGATGTGGTTTCCGCCGGAGTTGCGGTCGGCTACGTATAACGAGTAGGACGCGCCGAGATCGAACCCGCGCGGGAGTCCTCGCGCGGAGATTGAGACAGAGGGGTTGTACTCCTCACGCGGGTCGTAGTCAGACGGGTTGAGGCGGTAGAGCCACGAACCCGTGATTGTGAGCGGGCTTGTGGGTGAGATGTTTGCCAGCCCATAGAGCACCCGCCCGTCCTGGCCGGAGGTGGTGTGGTACTCTGTCCACGAGAAGTCGTAGCCCACATTGTGCAGGCGGTTGACCTCTGAGAGAAAGCGCGACGAAGGGTCGGAGAGGCGCAGCGTGACAGTCTCCTTGCGGTCCCTGCGCTCATTGTCGGATGCGTAATCCATGAAGCGGCTCGACAGCGACAGATCTACACCCGGCAGTATGTAGCCGTTGCCGGAATAGGATGACCGCAGCTCGAAATGCGAGATGTTGGCGCCCTCGGTTCGCCGGTGAATCTGATACCAGCTCGTCCGCAAATCGTCGCGCAGGTCGTAGCCAAGGTTGACCTCGTGTTCGTCGTTTATGCGCCGATCGTCAAACGATTGCGCTACACGATCGTAGCCGTTGTATTCGCGGCTTGTCCAGAAACCTCTGTATGAACCGAACGCCCGGCCTTCCCGTGCGCCTGCCGATATGCCCGCTGCGTGGGCTCCCATAGTGGGGTCGTAGGCTATTTCGGGATTTATGAGGAGCGCGCTGTTCGCGCCGCCGCGCCACTCAACCGGCAGGCTCGCGAATACCGTAGCAGTCCCGAATTCAACCAGTGAATCGGTGGTCGCCTTGCCGCGCGCCATGACCCCGGCGCGGGCGCTCAGCCACGAACGCGGCGAGATTGCGCCCTCCGCGAAACCGTAGCTGCCGAAGTGGGCCTCCGGGAGCGGCTCAAAGGCGGCTGCTTCTTTTGGGAGCACCTTCTCTGAGAAACTCACCTGTATTACGGAGGTCGGGTTCGTGCGCTCAAGGCGTAAAAGGCGTATGTTGTTGGTGCGGGCGTCGTACGCGTAATCGGATCCCGGCAGCGGTATGCCGTCTATATAAAGCCTGATGGTAGAAACGGCGATCTCACGGTTCTGGTCCAACGCGTACAGCGGGAACGTGCCCGTCGGGTTGTAGCCGTATGTACGCCATATGGTTTTGGACAGGATGTGCCCGCCGCCGGCCGTCGCGGACGCGGTGGGGCGGTTGCTGCCTCTTGCCCGCGAAACGCTCGTAAATACCGCCGATCCCCCCTCGGTGACCGCTTCCGGCATCGTGCGGTTCGCAGATATCCCGAGATTTTGCTGTACGCCAAACGACGCGCGGTCGAGAATATCGCCGTCAAGACCCTTGTAGTAGAACCCCTTTTGCGGCGGCAGGGTGGTCTCCGCGTTGTCAACGGTGAGGTCAAGCACGCGGCCGTCGGCATCTTCGGTGTGGATGTTAATCAGGGCATTAGCGAGCGGCGACATGGGGTTGACCTCCGTGCCGGTCTCTTCATTATAATCCAGGCTCGGATGCTGCCTTATCGTAACGCCGCCGTGCACGCTTGAGTGGAGGTCCTCCGAAAGATTCATGTGCGCGCCCTCCTCGCTCCACCCGTGCAGCGCCTTGCGCTCAATGTTGCCGACGCGGGTCACTACGCGAACGGTGCTCCACATCTTGCGGTAGTGGTTGTAAAAAACAAAATTGCCGCCGGTATACAGGATGACGTAGCCATCAAGCCCGAACGCGAAAACATCATCGCCAATGCGTATGTTGCTTGGACAGGCGGCGATGTCGAAGTTGAAAAGCGATGTAGGGTTTAAAACAAGCCCCCCTCCGGTAACGCCCACGGCGCCGTAATTGGAGGAGGTGACCGCCCGGATGTCCCGCTGTACGGGAAGCGCCGGGTAGGCCTCCAAAACAAAGTTTCTGGTGTTGAAATTGTAGAGGCGGTTCCCCGCTGCCACCATCAGAAAATCGGGGGAGAGATGGACGGCGCGTATCTCCGCCCTCACGCTCCCCTTGTCCCACATCCTCTTGGAGGGATCGTAACGGTATATCGCCCTGGCCTGCGTGATATAGGCGATGCCGTCTATGGTGCGGAAATCACCGCGCGTAAGCGCAAAATTTTTGTGCGGGATAATGACCCAGTCCTCGCTGGCCATAGATAATACATGAACGGCCCCCTCGGATACGATATGTATCTGGTCGTTGAAGCTCATAAGCCCGCGAACATCGCCGCCGCTGTTCGGTATGGGCATGGGCACCCACTCCCGCGTAATGATGTCCATACGGTAAAGCGTGTCGGCCGCAGCGAGCCAGACGAAACGGCGGTCGACATCAATATACCCGCCATTGCTTACACGCCCACGGCTGAACTCTTCAACGGTACCCGTCTGCATATTTACGGCGATTACAGCGCCGATGGCGTTGGACGCCCAGATCATGTCGCCGGAACGCACCGCGCTTACGATGTTGAACATTTCGTCGTCGGCGCTGTAGACGGCGTAGGAACTGCGCGTGTCCATAGAAAGGAAAACTATGCGCTGCTGCTCGACTACAAACACGAAACTGCCGCGGCTGAATACCTGCGGGGTAACAACGCCCTCGGCGCGCGCGGCCTGCGGCAACAGCAATAACGCGGCAAGCGCCAGTACCGCTATGACCGGTTGAGGCATTTTTGTTGATGATTTGCGATTTCTGTTTTTCATATCGACATTCCCTGCGTTATCATGCGTATATTAATAGAGAGGACAATTCTCATCTCTATGTATGAACACCGCATTGCCATATTATGTTTCGGCGGACAAATCCGCCATTATGCTGTTTGCCGCAGTCTTCCCCGCGCCCATCGCGAGGATTACCGTTGCCGCGCCGGTAACTATATCGCCGCCGGCGTAAACAAATTTTTTAGACGTCCGGCCGTCGGATTCGTCCGCCACAATGGTACCATGTTTTTCCGATACCTTAAGATCGGGCGTCGTTTCCGGGATCAACGGATTAGGGCTGTTGCCGATGGCAATTATCACAACCTCGCAGCCAATGACAAACTCGCTGCCCTGTATGACAACGGGACGGCGGCGTCCCTTCTCGTCAGGCTCGCCGAGCTCCATGCGGACGCACTTTACGCCCGTTACCGCGCCGTTATCTCCGGCAACGATTTCTATGGGATTGCAGAGCAGGTGGAACTCGATCCCCTCTTCCTCCGCGTGATGGATTTCGGCGGTGCGCGCCGGCATCTCGGTCTTGCTTCTGCGGTAAACGATCATCGACGATTCCGCGCCGAGGCGCAAAGCCGTCCGCGCAGAGTCCATAGCCACGTTGCCGCCGCCTACGGTGATGACCCGCTTGCCCTTCATTATCGGCGTTGTGGGGTTATCAACAAACGCTTTCATAAGATTGCTGCGCGTCAGATATTCGTTTGCGGAATAGACGCCTATGCTGTTCTCGCCCCTGATTTTCATAAAGGACGGCAGGCCCGCGCCGGAGCCTACAAATACGGCGTCGAATTTTTCTTCGTTAAAAAGATCATCCACAGTAGCCGTCCTGCCGACGACAAAATCCTTGACGATCTTTACGCCGAGGGATTCGAGGTACCTTATCTCTTCCCTGACTATCGCCTTGGGAAGGCGGAACTCCGGGATGCCGTATACGAGCACGCCGCCGGCTTCGTGCAGCGCCTCGAATATCGTTACGTCGAACCCGTTTTTGACGAGCTCGCCCGCGCAGGTCAATCCCGCGGGGCCTGACCCTACTATCGCGGCCTTTTTATTGGCGGATGATTTCTTTGCCGGCAGCTCGACAGTNCCCTTCCTGCGCTCCCAGTCCGCCGCGAACCGTTCGAGGCTGCCTATGGCTACGGGATCACCCTTTTTGCCGAGGATGCAGCGGCATTCGCACTGTTCTTCCTGCGGGCAGACGCGCCCGCATATCGCCGGCAAAGCGTTGGTTTCCTTGATCTTCCTCGCCGCTGCGGCGAAATCCCCGTCAGCAATCAAACCGATAAATTCAGGGATTTTTACGTTGACCGGACAGCCGTCAACACATAGCGGTTTCTTACATTTGAGACAGCGTGACGCTTCGGCTTTGGCCTCGTCATCGCTATACCCGTAAGGCACTTCCTCAAAATTTTTCCCGCGGACGGCAGGGTCCTGCTCTTTCATGGGGACTCTGGCTGCGTTGATGCCCATTATGCCGCCCCCTCTAATCTGCAGGTATGATAATCCTCTATCGCTTTCTTCTCAAAATCTTTGTAGCTGCCCATCCGCGCTATCAGCTCGTCCCACTCTATCAGCGACGCGTCGAACTCCGGCCCGTCCACACAGGCGAACCGTGTCTCCCCGCCTACGGTAACGCGGCAGCATCCGCACATCCCCGTGCCGTCAATCATTATGGGGTTAAGTGACGCGTACGTTTTGATCCCTGCGGCGACCGTCAGCCTGCACGTGGCGCGCATCATCATGGCCGGCCCTATTACGACGGCGGCGTCGAACTTCTCCCCGGAGCCGATTAATCCGTTAAAGACATCAGACACAAATCCCTTAGCCCCGTACGACCCGTCATCCGTAGCTATCAACAGCCGCCGGCTTGACGCCCTGATCTCGTCCTCAAGCAAAATAAGCTCTTTATTCCGCGCCCCTATAATCGCCGTAACGTCATTCCCCGCCTCGAACATCGCCTTTATTATAGGATATAATGGCGCCGCCCCGACCCCGCCGCCGATGCACAGCGCTCTGCCGAAATTTTCGATGTGGGTGGGATTGCCCAGCGGCCCGGCCAGATCGGCCACGGAATCCCCCACATTCAGACCGCGCATTTGCATAGTCGTCCTGCCAATGACCTGAAAAATAAGCTCTATCCACCCCTCGCCGGCATCAACATTAGCGATGGTGAGGGGTATGCGCTCGGAATCCGAGACAGGGCGCAGTATGATGAACTGGCCAGCCTTGCGCTTTCTGGCGATGCGCGGCGCGTTGAGCCGGAAACGCCATACACTGTCGGACAGTTGTTCTTTTTTTAATATTTTTGCCATATCAATGCCTTTAATCCATCGCAAAGGACGCATTCCGAAAGGATGCGCCGTATGCATCCCGCAGAATGATTTTCGCATCCTGACGAGATGCGCCCCTGTTATCAACAAAAACGCCCGGCGGTCACCTTTACACGGGGAAGGCCGGACGCTTCTCTTTCTATACCATCAACCCCGTTACACCAGCTTCAGTTCCCGCTTGATCTTGCTGACCATATCAAGCTGCTCCCACGTAAACTCCGGCAGCTCCCGCCCGAAGTGCCCGTTACGCGCGGTTTCGCGGTAGATGGGGCGCTTGAGGTCAAGCTTCTTGATGATGCCGGCGGGGGTCAGGTCGAACAGGTTATTGATGAGCTGCTCGATCTTGTCTTCGGGGATGATCCCGGTCCCGTAGGTGTTTACGTTTATGGATATGGGCTTGGCGACGCCGATGGCATAAGACAGCTGGATGAGGCAGTGCGTTGCCNCGCCCGCCGCGACCAGGTTCTTGGCCACCCACCGCGCCGCGTAGGCCGCGCTGCGGTCTACCTTGGAGGGGTCCTTGCCGGAGAACGCGCCGCCGCCGTGCGCGCCGTAGCCGCCGTAGGTGTCTACGATGATCTTGCGCCCGGTCACGCCGGTGTCGCCGTGCGGGCCGCCGGTAACGAAACGGCCGGTCGGGTTGATGTGGTAGATCGTCTTGGCGTCGAGCAGCCTGGCCGGTATTACCTTTTTGATGACCTTGTTTATCAGATCCCTCGTAATGGTCGCGTGCTCGGTGGAGACGCTGCGGCCGATGGGGTCGTGCTGGGTGGAGAGGACGACCGTGTCGATGCGCTTGGGCTTGAGGCCGTTGTACTCGACCGTCACCTGCGACTTGGCGTCGGGGCGCAGATATGGGATCTTGCCCTTCTCGCGCAGGGTCGTGAGTTCCTCGATCAGCCTGTGCGCGTAGTAGATGGCCAGCGGCATATAGGTCTTGGTCTCGTTGCAGGCGTACCCGAACATGATGCCCTGGTCCCCCGCGCCCTGCTCCTTGTGGAGCCCCTTGCCGGCGGTAACGCCCTGCGAGAT
>WQTH01000031.1 GCA_009786415.1 Chitinispirillia bacterium
CCACAATGTAGGATAAAAACGACTGCTAACACAGGTACTGGTTCTTATCGCGCAGATTACAGTAACTCGACGATTGAGTTTGTTGATACACTATCTCGTACTGGGATGGAAGAACTCTATGAAGATGGTAAGTGGTACTACACGATTTTACACAGTGGTACTCGAACATTTGAATTTGAATTAAAAGATGTAGAACTAAAGTTGTATTACAACAATAGAAAGAATTATTTGTTGTTTAAAAGTAGGCAGTAATGAGAAATCAATGGATTTTGGTTATAATTCCGGCATTAGCATTTTTGTCTGTATCACGGAGATGGGGAATTTGTGGCGGCGAATATTTTTTTGCATGATGCAAAACAATCATTTAGTTGTAAGAATTCTCGCTGGCTATTACATTTTTTCGTATATTTAAGTTCAAATATTACATCCATCGGAAGCCTTTCACGCGGTTAATAAAATAAAGAAAAAAAAGATAAAAAAAGCTTGATTTTTTGGGTAAATTGTGCTATATTTATATACTAGCGAGCGAACGGTGACGGGCCTGCAAGTTATCTGGTAGTTGAAAAGGGTATTACCTTGAAAAAGTTACAATGCCATTAAGACATTTTAAACTTATACAGGAGGTATTACCATGAAGAAAGTGCTTTTGCTGTTAAGCGTGGTTGGTTTGCTGGCGTTTACGGTAACAAGCAAATCGTTTGTAGGGGGCATATGGGGTTCTGTCGTTTCCGGTAAAGACGCGTTGATGTGGGCGCCGGTGGATGTTCCGGTGGAGGTAGCGTTAATATTGGATAATTATGTACGGGATTCGGCTGCGAGGAACGGGCCTTTGGATGCCAGAATGTTTGGCGCACTGGATAAGTCGGTGCCGGTTAGCGATTTGGTGGTTGGGACGCCGGTTCCCAAGTATATGATACAGCACTTTTTTCTAAATGCGCGTCCCGATACTGTTCCTTTCTATGAGATTATTGAGCCTGCCGATGAGTGGTATGCGCCTGTATTGGTTAACGGCAAGCCGCAGTATGAGTTGGGTCTGCATAAATCGGACGATGGTAAGTGGGAGATTTCTTCATTGAGCACGCCTCCGGTAACCGGCGATAATATGTGGGACTTGTTGTCTGAGTTTTATCCCGAATCGAGGGGTATAAGTCCGGTATATTTTACGTTCGGTCACGAGAGATATCTTTATTTTCCGCAGTTGGGTCCAAGGAAGATATATTATCTCAAATACGGAACTGTGGGTGTAGACCCTCTGGCGACGCTGTTCCCCGGTACTATTGACGCGCTGGATGACAGCAAGATGGTTATGGCGCATTGGAAGGCGCAGGGGCTTGACGAGGTCAAGGGTTTTATTTCGGATGAAGACTGGTGCAGGCTCGCAGGCAATAATGTGGTTGAGTTGGGGTGCGAGGGGTAACAGGTGATTATTCTGCCGTATCACGGATGAAAGATAATCGTGGTACGGCAGAATTTTATATTGGGGGCGGCAAAATGCAAATCAATCCCTGACCAGTATTTTCGCTGATCCTTTGGCTATTACGACTGCGCGTATTGCGTTATCTGTCAATTCGGCCCCGAGGACGGTGAGTGTTTGGATATGGCCGTTCAGCGTGATGCCTTTGTGGATTTCGTAGTTTTTGAGCATTTGCTGCACTAATATTTTCGAGTCTTCCAGCATTTCGCCCACCGGGAATTTCATCATCGGTTTCATTTTGGAGATTATTATGCCTCGCAGNAGCCAGTTTCTGGTGCGCTGGTATCGGCTTTTGGTTTCTATGTCGAAGTCAAAGTCGTCTATGGAGAGTGTTTGTGTTGATTCGTTGTACACGGCGCGTCCGAGGACGGTGACATTGCCTTTTATTGAGCCTGAGAGGTTCATTTTCACCTTGGCCAGGCCGTTTATGCCGGAGATTTCGATATCGTTGACCAGCACTTTCTGGCGGCCGGAGGTTAAAGTTTTGCCGACGAACTGTTCGCGGCATATTGCCGTGGCCTGTTCGAAGGGGAGTTCGGCGTACAGGTTTATGGTGAGGGTGGTGTCCTGGTTTTTCGGCGCGGCGAAGTCGGGGAGGGGTTTTGGCGGTCGCTGGGCGGGTTTGTCGCCTGTGAAAGTCTCGGCGAAGGCGCGGATGCCGATGGTTGCGTTGATAGAGCCGCCCAGGCCGGTTATTTGGGATATGTAGATGTCTGTTGGGTTGAACCTCAGCCAGAGGCGTTCCGGCATATTGGGGGCTGCGATTTCGGTGGGGGTTTGGAGCTGTTCCCAGAGGGGGGTTATCTGGGTTTTGATGTTTACCCCGTTTGAGACGGCGTTGTCTACCATTTTGCCGATTTCGTTCAGGATGCCGCTTTGTCTTGAGGCCAGAAAGTCGGCTATTGGTTTGATGGGGATGGTGATGAAGCGTATTTTGACCGTGGGCGGCGTTGTCCATTCGTAGCCGTCTACGGAGGTAGTTGTGGCGAGGCGCCAGTTGTTTTGGAGGGNGTATTTGGTGCGCAGGTTGATTGCGATGCCGGCGTCGACGTCCTGGTATTCGGTGTGTCCCAATATGGAGAAGGAGAAGCGCATAGATATTTTGAGTGGGATTTTGTAAACCAGTTCGTTGCCTGTGGCGCGTATGTTTATGCGTCCGTTTTTGCTTACTGAGAGCCGGGCGGTGCCGAGGTTTTCGACCGGGAAGGCGTTATTACTGTATATAGTGCCGTTTATCTCCCTGTTTACGATATTTTCTATGAACGCCAGATTTATCCTGGCGGGGATGTTTATGGTAGACGGGATGGGGGCGATGGGGGCTGCGGCCTGTGCGGCGGGTTCGTCGCCTGCGGTCATTGTCCGGTTGGTGCAGGCGGCGCCGGCGCAAATTATTACGGCAATAAAAAAAGTTATTGTGACACGCATGTAGAAAATATAGTATATTATCCAGATGGATATCTCAAAAATTAAAAAAGCCCTGGAGGGTTATTTATGGAGAATACCACAAAGCATGGCCTGATTGCGTCGGTAGCGCGCGCTACCGGGTTGACGCAGGCCGAGATCCGTATTGCCGTGGAGGAGCTGCTTGAGGTGTTTGCCGAGGAGTTGGAGAAGGGCCGGACCATAGAGCTTCGCGGGTTCGGGACGTTTTACGTGCGGGAGCGCAAGGCCCGCCCGGCGCGCAATCCCAAGACCGGGGAGGTAGTTCCGCTTAAGCGGCGGATGGTGCCGCTCTTCAAGTTCTCGTCTGAGCTGCGCAAGCGGGTTGACGGCGGCGTTCGCGTTGGCAGGGCTGCGGGCAGGGCCGCGGTTAGTAAAAAATGAAAAAAAATTGCTGGTATTGTGTCCATAATATTATATTTATTTGGGCGGAGGTGTTATCTCCCAGCCGTGTTGTCGTCAGGTTGACACAAAAATAAAGGGATTATGATGAGACGAATTGGTTTTTTGGCTGCGGTTGCCGCAGTTGCGCTTACGGCTGCCGCGCCGGCCGCCGCGCAGTTCAGTGACGGGGAGTCGGGGGGGAGCGACGCGGGGGTCGGCATAGCGTTGCCGTCGTTTGACGCGCGCCTCTCAATGGGTTTCAACTACGACCTGCTGCGGTCGCTGACCGATGTGTCGTTCAGCTATCCGGCAGGCTATTTTGGGCTAAATCTGCCGATTGGGATTGGCGGCAATTTCGTCAGCAAGGACATGATAGACGATATTTTCGAGAATTCGGACCTCTTCAGGGCGGGGGATAACTTCAAGCCCACCACCGCAGCCAGCCAGAACGCGAACACTACCATCAGGGTAGATGTGCCCATGCTCAACGGAGTGGGTTCTTTCGCCTATACTCAAAACTTTTTCTTCAATTTCAACACGTCGCTGGGCGGCACATCGGTCCTTAACGGCATTGTGGACATAGGGGAGCACGCCAGAAAAGAGGGTTCGAGCGACGATATATCGGGTTTTCTCTCTCTCAGGGGCGCTCTCAGGCTGCCGCTTTCCGTTACCATGAACTGGGAGACCATGACATTCGGGTACGCCTACCGCGTTCCTAACAGGGACGAGCTGATTTTTGCGCTTAACCTGCACCGTCACCTCTTCGCCATGGATATGAAGCTGCGGGCCGACATTGACCTTTTGGGGCATGTAAGCATGAACGCTAACGTAGACATGGGCAACGACGCACCGCCCATGAATATGGTAATAAATGATGATCTGATAAACTTCTACTCCGAGAAGTGCAACGGTTCCGCGCAGGGCCGCTACCGCGCCGAGGCTTGGACGCCGTCGCTTGGCGTCAGGTGGGGGCGGCTTAGGTTAGACTCGCGTTTCGGGCTGGATGTTAAGGCCAAGGGGTCGGCGCGCGGCGGGTTCGTGGTGCCGCGGGNGGTCAATCTGGAAACGGGCAAGGTCACTCTGGTCGAAAAATTTGATGCCTTCGGAGACAGTTTGGCCTCCAATCCGCTGTACGTGTTCGATATGCTGAATGAGGAGAGCGGTATAATCCCGCGCGAGGTAGACCGCGTAGAGTACGAGATCAACGAGACGATGCGCTGGACGATGCCGCAGGGGCACACGTTCACGTTTGATATTTTGCGCAACAAGCTCGCCGTTTCGTACACAAAAACGTTTGGCGAGGTGAATTTGAAGATCACAGATATCCTCCGCACTACGAGGCCGGAGTCCAGCGAGCCCGGTTCGTGGTTAGACGGCGAGAACGACATTTTGGAGGTCGATCTCGGTGTGAGGATAGACCACATAGTCATGCTTCAGTACACCACGCCGTCGTTTTTCCTGAATGCGGGGCTTTGCGGCATAGAGGCCCGCAGCGGGGAGAATTACGTTTTCGAGGATATGAACCTGATACGTTTGGGCGGTGTGACCATGGCGATGCCGGTGCTTTCGGGCGGCCTGATTTTGGGCACGCGGCTGCAACTGCAGCTTGAGGNCAATGTTTTGCCCTTGCCGGCGTTCAAGACCGGCGTGAACTATTTCTTTTGAAAATACGTGACAGTTGGCGCGTTTTTTTTGCGGGCGCGCCGGTTGAAAGGATTATAATAGATGTTAAGGAAGATCAACATTGCTGCCTTGTCGGTTCTGGTTTTATGCGCGTCCCTTATGGCGGCGCAGCTCCAGGAGTTGAAGATTGTGCCGTCTCAGAGCGCGAACGGCATTATAGCCGCCGGCGATATCGTCCGGATTGAGTGGGTGCGGCTGACCTCCGCCGGCTCTCCGATTCCGGCCGCGGTTCCGCCTGCGGGTGACATCTACTATGCCCGCACTCCGGCTGCGGGTGATCTGTCAAAGTACACTAAGGTCGGTTCTCTGCTGGTGAGCGACAGTTTGGCGCCGTTTGCGAATGTGCAGAAGAGGCACATGAGCTTTATCCCCGGCCGCCAAAGCGGCATGGGGCCCGGTACTTTCTATTGTATTGTTGCGTCGGTAAATGGCGCCGATACGCTCTATTCCGATTATTTCACCCTTATGGTGGAGAGCGCTACAGCCCCCGCGCTCATAAGCCCCAAGGCAAACATTATGTCCGGCGAGCGCGAAGCGGTGATAAGCCAGCTCACGCCTACGTTCAGGTGGAGGGCCGTAAGCGGCGTGCCCTATTACCATATTATATTGTCGGACGAGCCTATCGTTAATATGGCCGGCTCCTCGCCCTCGCTGAACAACAACATAAATGTTATATGGCAGGCGATTACACCGTCGAGCAGCATTGCCTACGGTGCGCCTGACCCGTCGGGGACCGTTACCGCCCGTCCGCCGCCTCTCTCGCCGGGCAAGACATATTCGTGGATGGTGCTTAACAACTATGGCAACCACATGGCCTTCTCTTCGAACGTATACGACGCGATGGATTTGGTGACCGGCCAGTTCAGGATAGAGGGTACGCCGATAGACGCGCCGCGGGTGATTAGCCCGGCGCGTAACTCTGTATTCTCCCATATCCTGAGTCCGTCCATTGAGTTCAAGTGGACCGATCTGGATACCCGGGCCAACTCGTATCTTGTCAACCTGTTTTCCGACGCCGATCCGCATGACCTCGGCGTGGGCGGGTTGGGCGAGCTTAGTGCCAACGTGCTGGTTTGGGAAAAAACCGTTGTCCGCGGGAATTCCGGCAGATACGATACTTTGAGCGCGGTTATAGATGCTGCCGGAACGCTTACCGGCGGCGTTTACACGTTGCGCGTATACGCGATCGACAGCCGGGGCGCGGGTTCGACCGCCGCGCAGTCCGTGACCAATTTCCGGTATTATGCCGATGCGGGGAATGTCAGCCTGAAAGCTATAGAGGTGCTTGGCGGCATAGAGTCGCCGGTCGGTTTTGCAGAGTTGAGGACGGAGGTTCTGTCTGGCCCCATGCAGGCGCCGCTGGCGTTTGTTACAAATGCCTCCGGCGTTGCCGCGAGGCCTTTCCCCGCCGGCCGCTACCGTATTACCGCAGTCAAGGACGGTTACAACACGCAGGTTGTAACCGTTAATGTAGAGGCGGCCAGGACCGCCTCCGCGCAGATTTATATGACGAGGGCCGAGGCGGTTTTGTTCGGCAGGGTTGTGTTGGCGGACGGCTCTGCGATAAGCCAGGCGAGGGTTACCGCCGTATCGGAGTGGGGCGATACGCTGACCGCGTTTACGAGCGGCAGCGGCGGTTTTACTATGAGCGGCAGGGCGGCACGCTGGACAATTACGATTGACAGGGCGGGTTATCGCACAACCTCTCCCAGAAGGGTTACTTTGAGCGTTGGCGACAACAGGGATTTCGGCTCGATCGTTATGGAGAGGAACCCGTTTGCGCTTTCGGGTGTAGTCAGGAACGCGGCCGGAGGGCCGATCATGGGCTCGAAGGTGCGCGTGCTCCGCAACGGCGTTTTGGTCGAGGAGCTGGTATCTACCCCGCAGAACGGCGCGTACGTCTTTTATCTTACTTCGGGCAACTATACGCTTACGGCCGAGAAGCCGGGTTTCGCGATGTTCAGCAGGAGCGTGGGCATAACAACAACCCGCGAGATGGATATCGCGCTACGGGAGGGTGCGGTGCAGGTAAACGGCGTTGTTACTGGCAAAAGCTGGGATGCGGAGAGGAACGGGAGCAATGGTGGTTTTGTAGTTGCCCCCATACCATCGGCGGTGGTGAAGTTTTGGGAAGAGGGCGAAAACGTAAGGGATACGCTTGTGGTTATAAGCGACGCCACATTCGGCCGGTTTACGATAGGTTTGCCGCCCGGCAAGCGCTATAGCGTAAGGGCGGAAGCCTCCGGTTTTGCCCTGTCGGGCGCGGCAGGCGGGTTATCTACCGAGGGGTTTGGCGATGGCGGCGGTACGCTGGAATTTACGGATACGCTAACTGCGTTTATGATGATAAAGGGTGTAGTAAGGGCCGACGCGGGTGGGGCGTTTCTTGAGAACGCGGACGTGATGCTTTACGATATGTCGAGCCGTGTTATTGCGGCGGCGAGAAGTTCCGCCGCCGGAGCTTATGAGCTTAGGAACATTCCCACCAGCGGCAGGTTTATTGTTGGGGTGGGGTTGAACAGATACTATATGGTGAACGCCCCGCATATTATTGAAGTTGACGGCGGGCGGCCGCGGGTGAACAGTGTATCGTATGATTTCACTATGGCAGTAGGCGACAAGGCCGTTGTGTGGGATGTGGTTGGCTACGCCGGCAGGGGTGTGGTCAAGGTGATGGCGCCGTTCAGCAGGGCGATACCGTTTGAATACTCCGCACCCGGTATCCCGATAACGCCTGCCGGCCTGCCCGAAGTTGGTCCCGGCGAATATCTGATTGAGGCTGTCGCCGAGTCGAACCCCAATCTGCTGGAGCTTTCAAACCACAGGTTTATTGTACCCGTGTCCGCTGTACCGGGAGTGCCTGTCGTAGACGCTGTTTACTTCCCGTTTGAGCACGTAAGCCCGGAGACGCTGAAACTTGATGACGGCTGGTACAGGCTCAACGTCNCCTCGCCCGCGCCGCAGCTGCCGGCGAGCATAGAAAGCATTGTGCTTTACCACAGGAGCGAGGGGAGCGCCAGATTCCTTTCCGATTCTTTGCAAATGCAGGTTGGCGTTCCTATGTCTATCAGGTTTAAGCCTGAGAGGGACGGTGTGAATCTCTACTACTACATCCGCGTATATCTTTCCAACGGCGATATATACGGCTCGCCTAAGCAGCTGTTCAGATCGTATGTCAAGCCGGACGACAGGTTTATTNCCCGCATAACGGTTGAGCCGGGCGCGACCGGCGAGGATACTTTGTTTATGCCGTCGTCTTACGCCGCGCAGTTTACGTTTGGGGCATTTTACAGCGACCGGTTTATACCCATCAATATTACCGGCGGCAACGCAGTCAATATCGGTACGATAGGGTGGCAGCTTATAGATGTTGCTGACGGCGCTGTCGTAGCCTCTGGCGATGGCGCTACGTTCTCGTACACCACTCCGGCCGGCGCGCGGGAGATGTTGCTGCGCGCGCAGCTTACCGCAGCTGAGTATTACAATGTAAGTGCTAATGTGGTGGAGATCCCGATAAAGGTTACCGGCGCGTCTCTTGAACGGATGTCTGTGCAGCGCAGGGGCGTAGCCGGGCCGATAGCGAGCAGCGAAGAGGTCGGTTTCCGCATAGAGGCGGTTGACAGCGACGGCAGGCCCGTAACCGTTTCGTCACGGTGGAGCGTAACGCCCGCTGGCGCCGGGACCATCAGCGCCGACGGTACGTTCAGGCCCGCATCAGGGTTCTTTGGTACCGCGAGGGTCGCCGTGACGGCCGGCGGCAGAAGCGCGGAGTACATGGAAGATGGCGCGGCGGCGCCGGGGCAGAGCGTCTACTATACGCTGCGGCACAGGGAGAGCGGCTCCGATACGGCCTCCACGAAGATGGGGTTAAGCCTGATTTTCGCCGCAGGCAGCGTGCCGGCGGGCAGCGACGTGCAGTTTGAGGCCTCCGTCCCCGAGTTGAAAAACTACGTGCAGAGGGGTTCCGATGAATTCCGTATGGCTGACTCCATCGCGTTTGACCTGAGTTCCGACAAGTATCAGATAATAAACGGCGCGGTTATCATGATGTTCGACATACCGGAGCATTTGAGGAGCGAGGTTAGGAACAAAAATCATGATTTCAGGATCGCGAAGTGGTATTCTGACAGTTTGAAGTGGATTCCGATAGCCGGCAGCGAGTTTGTAAATAATGGTACTGCGATAATCGTGAGGCTGTCAAACGGGGAGGAGGCTCAGTCGGCGCAGAACAGGCGGCGTGCGGCGCGGGGCAAGCGGGCTGTTACGGCTGCTGCGGACAGGGCGGCGCTTTTGGGCGCTTACGGGCGGTACGCGCTTGTTACTAAGACCGGCAAGCTTGATGTCAGTATGTCCGTTTCTCCGCATCCGTTCTCTCCGTACATCCGCCCGGTTAAGGAGCACGGGGCCGGCGCGCAGTTTGGGACCTGTATCAATGTGAAGGTGGAGGCGCCGTCGGGATCGGTGAAGAGTGTAAAGGTGCATATCTACAACTCGACCGGCACGAGGGTGTGGGCTGTTGAAAAGCTGAACGCCCCTACGGGGGAGAACCGGAACCGGTTCTGGTGGAACGGACGGACAAGCGGCCGCGGTAACGGCCGGACTGCCGTCAGCGAAGAGGTGTGGTCGGAGGGTTTTGACAACAGCAACAGGCCGATGCTGAGAAACGGCCGGTACTTTGTGACGGTTATAGTTACTGATGTTAATGGTGAGCAGAAGAGGCTGATGAAGCCGGTAGTGTTAATGAAATAATCGCAGGGGCGTCCCGCAGGGGCGTTCTGTTTATTGGAGGTGCAAGTGAGATATATAAAGATGGCATTGTTGGGGTGCGTATGCATCGCATCGTTGACGTTCGGGCAGGCGCGACCGCAAGCCCAGNCGCAGACTGTTCAGCCTGCGGCGCAATCGGCACAGCCCCAGGCGCAGCATCCGGTTCAGCCTGGCGCCGAACCGCTTATGGTACATCCGGCTCCGGCCCAGTCCGACGATCATCCGGCCCCGTCGCTGCAAATCGAACCGGTCGATACGGCGGACGCTGCCAAAGCCGGGGCTTTTGAGGGGGCAGACGCCGAGAAAGTGGCAGCGCCGGTGAGCGAGGCCGTCGCTGATGAATCCGCCGCAGTTCAGGATGAAACCGTTGCCGCCGCCGATGGACCGACAGCCGCCGCGCCCGGACAGCGTACCAGGACCAGGCTCGGCGTTCTTTGGCTTCGTTCCGCCACAGGCCACGACAAACTGGCCTCTGACCTGACACGCACGCTGATCGACCGCCTCGATTCGCTTGGACTGTACGAGATGTACTATCCCGAAGATATTGAGAAGGCGCTTAAGGACGCAAGGGTGCGTGTGCCGGCTAACTGCAGCGACCCGCAGTGCGTCCACGATATCGGCAAGGCGCTCGGTATGCGCAGGATGGTTTACGGTTCGGTCGACATGACCGGCTCGCGTTATGCCGTAAGTTTGAATATGTTTAACGTTGCCACCGGCAGGGTTACCGAAACGGCAAGCATTGAGGGCGCCCCCGGCGTTCCAGCCGCAGATGTGCTGTTTTCCGCCGTTGACCGCATCCACGGCAAGTCTGTAACGGGTGAACATATTACCGATTACTACGGCCCGCCGGTAAACAATATCACCGAGTTCCTGTGGACCACCGTTGCCGTGCAGGGCGCCGGAATCTTCTACGCGCTCGTAAACTACGGCGTGGGCGGCAGTGAGAGGGCTAACGATGTGGAATACTCCGGTTATAATAAGAATGAGACACTCTCCGGCATATCGGCGTCATCTAATCAGGTACCGCTTTTTGCCCGCCCGGCGGCGCTGGCCAACGCCTACACGGCGGTCTCCGACGATGCTTACGGCGTGCTCTATAACCCGGCCGGCATGGCATGGGTTACGCGCCGGGAGGCAGTTGTTGCGTATCAATACCGTTTCGGCATGGATTTGCTCGCCGTCTCCTACGCCAACAGGGCGCTTCGTGACCTCGGTTTCGGCCAGGCGGTCATGTTGGCCACCGACCGCGACGGCGCCATGACCGAGATGTACTACGTTACGGCCGCAGGCTACAAGATCAATCAAAACTACCTCTTCGGCCCGGTTTCGGTGGGTGCGTCCCTCAAGTTCATGGGCAATACCGTCCGCGCGCTGTCGCTGGACTCGCCGTTTGGGCAGTCTTACGGCGTGGGCTTGGACATAGGCGCGATGTGGGAACTCTCAAGGGATATACGCTACGGCGTTCTCGTAAGAGACTTCCCTGCGGTAAACAAGTGGAAGAACAGGACGACTGGCGAGCGCTACACCGAATACCAGCCGCCCACCCTGCATATGGGCGGAAGCTACCGGGCCGGATACTCCGCCTTCCTCACCGCCGACGGGCAGATACCGCTTTACGCCGATCAGCCGTGGGTGATGGCTGGCGGCATAGAGTACGAGTTCTTCAGGATGCTCGCGCTTAGGATAGGTCTGCAGCGGGAGATTCTCGACGACGAGTCCGCCTGGTGGAAGATCACCGGCGGCGCGGGTTTCAGGTTCGATACGGCGTCGCGCTGGGGCAAGGATACATCGCTGGATTTCGCATACGAATACAATACGCTGTACCACTTCACGGTTGTTAATGTGTCGCTTATGGTGGGATTTTGATTGTTTATGATGGGTTGGGCGGTGTGTTGATAACAAATAAGGGCGGGACCGGCGGAGGTCCGCCCTTATATTTTGCATTCTGAGGGATGCCTCCCCGTCAATCTGCAATCAAAAATCAATAACCAATAGTGTCATATCGTCCTCCGGCTGCGACCCGTCGCAAAATACCCTGTGGCTTTCGAGGATCGCCTCCATCGCGTCCCCCGGCTCCAGCCCCAGCGACTCTCTGACGGTTGCGACCAAGCGCTCAGTACCGTACATCTCTGATTTTTGGTTCACCGTTTCCGTCAGGCCGTCGGTATAGAGCACGAGCCGGTGCTCTCCCGGTACGTAGTCCATCTCCTTCTCGGAGAGCATCATATCCGGGAATACGCCCATAAACAGCCCGTCCGCCTTCAAAAGTTCGTATTCGCCGGTTTTTTTGTTCAAAAACGGAACCGGGCAGTGCCCCGACGACGTATACCGTATCTTCTTCGTCTCTATGTCGAACACCGCGTAGAACACGGTGACGAAGTGCTCCGTCGCGACCTCGCTTATAAACGCCTTGTTTATACTCTCTAACGTCTTTTGCGGCGACATCTCGTCCCTCGAAAACGTTCTGAGCAGTACCTTTACCATAGACATGATGAGCGCCGATGCTATGCCGTGCCCCGATACGTCCGCGACGATGAGGCCGTACGCGCTGTCGGAGATCTTGAACATATCGTAGTAGTCCCCGCCCACCTGATTTGCCGCGATGTACTGCGAGCTGATGCGGTAGGCGTCCCTGGTGCTCTTGATGTTGTGCGGCAGCAGCCTCTGCTGTATCGAGCGCGCCTGTTCAAGGTCGAGGCGGATCTTCGCCTGCGCGATTTCGAGCTCGTCGTTGACCTTGCGCAGGGTGTCGTTGGTGTTCATGAGCTCCCGGTTGACCATGTCGAGCGCGTTCATCATGCGGAAGTTTTCAAACACGAGCCCCGATAGCGTGATGATGTTTGTCAGGTTCGTAATGTCGTCGCTTGTGATGGGTTGTGCACTCCGGCTGCGGTCGAGCCAGAACACCCCCTCCACCTTGAAAGCGGCGCACATGAGGCAACGCTTGCGCCGCTCGTCTTCGGAGAGGTTTGGGGCGCCGCCGCCGGCGCTTATACTCCAGCAGTAGGGATTCACGCTGCCGTGGCACCGGCAGGATTTATTGGTGCACCCCCGTATCTCCCAGCATTTGCGCGTCGGCTTCTTGAGGAGCGGGATCACGATGTAGGAGTGGGACTGCAGTTCCGCGGCGAATACGTCAAGCTCCGGGTCCGGCTCCTCCACGTAGATGTGCCGGTTGAGGAAGATGGCGTCGGTGATATCCCCGCCGTCGAATCCCAGCGGGGCGGTCACGCGCCTGGCCACGTCGCTGTCAATTCCTACCCAACTGCTGGGTTCTAAACAGAACCGGTCGGTGTTGACCGTAAACAGGATCGCCCGGTCGAAACGCACCAAATCCTGAAAAGAGAGCAATACCGTCTTTACGATGCTCTCCAAGTCGGTGCAGGAATGGAGCACTTTTACCAGCTCGTTGATGAGCGAGGCGTTGATGAGCTGCGTCTTCAGCATCTCGTTTTGGGAGTGCAGGTCCATCTGTCCCGGTTGCGCCGTGTGCCTGTCATTGAAATTGTCCATAGTTTTCCTTGATTTTATTTTTGGCATTAACTATTTTAATATATTCTATCTGCATGGGGTTGCGCAATCCCTTTTGCGGATATTTTCCATAACGTACAAGTCAGAGTTTGAGGAGGAGCGGTAAGTTGGACATTAAGCAGAAAAAAAGCAGCGGGCCGGACGGGTCGGATCCGCTAATCGACGGTATCATAGGGGGGCGGGAGTATTTCAGGAAAAACGGCTCGACCATCGTTGCGTGTGTTGCGGCGGCCGTGATAATCGGGGGCGGGGTCCTCTTCTATAACAATATGAAGGAGACCAACATACGAAAGGCCCAGGAGTACTTCGGCATCGCCATTATGGACTATAACGCCGGCGAGATTGACCAGGCGCTAAAGTCGTTCACGACGGTTGCGAACGACCACCGGAGCACGCCGCTGGGCGCCATGAGCGCGTTCATGATGGGCAGCATCTACCTCCAGCAGAAGGATCCCGATCAGGCTATTACCTGGTTCGAAGCTGCGGTAAGCGGCGGGGAGGCCGGGTTTGTGCGGGGCCAGGCGCTTGAGGGGCTCGCCACCGCCTACGAGGAGAAGGGCGACGTTTCCAATGCCATCAGGCACTTGGAGAGGGCGTTGCGGGACAGGAGCGCGGCGCACAGGCGCAACGAGGTCCGCTGGAAGCTGGCGCTGCTCAATAAGGACAACGCGAGCGTTGCGGGCAACTATTGCCGCGAACTCATCGCCGATACGCTGGCAACCGCCTATCACAATAAGGCGGAAAACCTGCTGGCTGCCGTAGGTGCTGTTAAGTAATAAATCAGGTATTGATGGTACGGCGGTGAATTTTTACAGTATACGGATAAACGGCGTCGTACCGGCGAACGGCGTTTCGGTTTGGTATGGTGCCATTTTTCGGTATTGCAGGGGCGGCATTTTGCCGCCCGCCATCGCAAATTAAACATATAAGTCAATAAATAAGGAGATCACTGCATGAAAGTCCTGGTTTTAGACGACGAAAAAAAGCAAATGGACAACATAAAGGAGGCCTTTGCCCGTAAGAGGATGGAGGCGGACGTCTGCGTTTCGTCCAACGAGTTCATGGACGCTCTCTGCGCCCCCAGATTCGAGGCGGTCTACATAAACGCCGAGACCTGGTCCAAGGGCAGGAGCATATACGACTACTTCGGCGCCGGCCAAAAGCTTGATGGCAAGCCGGTCGTTATTTACAACGCCGGCGAGAAGTTTCCGCCCATAAACAGCAGGACGCCCACAGGGCAGGACCGTCTTCTCCGCCAGCCCTCCAATTTTGAGACGGCGCTGGAATAGGCTTAACGGGAGGCGTCGGCGCTGATGGCTGAAGAACAGAGAGAACCGTTTGTTTTCTCCGAAGCCGACAGGGGCGGAATAATCCACGTAGCCAACATCAAGGGCGGCGTGGGCAAGTCGACCCTCGCGACTAACCTCGCCGCGTCACTCAGCAAGCGCGGCCCGACGCTCCTTATAGACCTTGACGTACAGGGCAGCGCCGGCGTGGCCCTCGGCGTAAACGAGGCCGCCGCGCGGTACTCCTCGTGGGATTTTTTCAAACGCAGGTTTTCGTCTGGGGTGCCGGTAGCCAAATACGCCGAAATGCTTGACGTAGGCGGCCTCTTCTCAAAACTTGAAGAGATGGCGATAGGCGGCGTGGTCGGCGGCGGCCTGGTAGACGACAGCATTGTAGCTGTAAGCGGAACGCTGCACGTGGCGCCCGCCGGAGCGGGGCTTTTAAACGCGCCTACGGGGCAGCAGTACGGCAACTTTCTGCACAACCTGAAAATAGTATATGCGCGCTACAAATATATTGTTGTAGATACCCCGTCGNCCTGGAACCGCCTTACGCGTTTCCTATACGTAAATTGCGACCTGAACCTGATCCCGGTTACGTTAGACGCGCTCTCAACAAAGAGCTTTAAAGAGTATTTGGTGCACATCAAGCGCCTGATAGCGCATAACTCCCAAATCCGCCTGCGCATAGTGAAGAACGAGGTGTGCCGCCCCGGCGAAAAGGCCGACAGTAAGACGCGCACCATAAACCACAACCGCCGTTTCTTAGACTCGCTTTGCGAGCAGGCCGCTATCCACGGCGGCAACGGCATCTCGTTCCTGCCGCAGTCTATAATGCTCGACCTCGAGATCCCGGAGTCGGTGGCGATACGCGAGGCGCAGGACGCCGGAAAGAGCGTGCACGACCACGGCGGCGACAAGGACGTGATGAAGGCGTTTGATCAGCTCGCCAAAAGCGTCCAGTCTGTACTAAACGGCATAAACAGGCAAGACATGGCCGTTGCCGCGCTCGAAAACAAAGTTTTGACGATATGCAAAGCCGCTGCCGCGCTTATAGTGTTATGTATAATAGCGCTCAACCGCCCGATCCCGGAAATCATTCCGCCGCGCCCCATCGCGCCGCAGCAGGTGGTCGAGAGCGCGTCAATGGCGGCAATAACCCACACATTCGCCAAGGGCGACAACGTAGGCCGTCTCGCCAAATACGCCATAAGCGTCTTCAGGGGGATGGTCCCGTCCATGCGCGACATACACAACTATGTCATCGAAACGATAGACGTCCACAACATGACAAGGCGCCCCGGCGAGCCGCAGATATCCGACCCATACCGCGTGCCCGTAGGCGTAACCGTCAGTTTTTATCCGCCCATGTCCATAACCAACAAACTCGAAAAGAGGATGGCCCCGGCCTACCGCTTCTTCATGGACATGGTAGACGACGCCTACCCGTACGTAACCGGCGACTGGTGCGAACGCGGCATCGGCGGCGGCCAGCCGCACTACGCTATAGACGTAGCCGCAGCCTACGACAGCGACGTAATAAGCCCGGTAGACGGAATAGCCGCCCTGAAAACAGACCCCCTCGGCGGCCGCACGGTAGCGGTGATGTTCGACGACGCGATGATATCGTTCTCGCACCTCGGAAAAAGGTATGTCAGGGAGGGCGACACGGTAAAAAAAGGCCAGCCGATAGGCACCGTGGGCCTTACAGGGAGAACAAGCGGCCCGCACGTGCACATCAGTTACGGCATAAAAAGCATGTCGCGCCACGATATCTCATTCGCAAAAAACAACTACAGGCTGAGTGACCCAAAACACCTGTTTTACAAAATGGCGTTTGACGAGATGGTTGACGAGCAATAGGGTATTAACACCGCCGGTTATCCCGCAGCAGCTGCTCCGCGTGCCTGAGGCTGATTTGCGTCTCGCCGCCAAGCATCCGCGCAATCTCCGCTGTCCGCTGTTTATCATCCAATTGGCTGACCTCGGTGACCGTCCTGCCGTCAACCGTCTTTTTGGCTACGAGGTAGTGATGATCCGCCGCCGAGGCTATTTGGTGCAGGTGGGATATGCATAAGACCTGGTGCGTTGACGAGAGGGAATAGAGCGCCTTGGAGACCTCGCCGGCCAACNCCCCGCCGATACCCGTGTCGATCTCGTCAAATATCAGCACCGGGATCTCGTCCTGCTCTGCGAGTATGGATTTGACCGCGAGCATAAGGCGCGATATCTCTCCGCCGGACGCGGTCTTTGCTAAGGGGAGGAACGGCTCGCCGGGATTCGTCCTCACCATGAACCGTATCTCTTCAAGCCCGCGCGGCGACGGCTCGTCAAGCGGCTCCATCTCGGTGCGCCACTCGCCGCCGGTGAATCCCAGCCGCTCCATCCCGTGCGTTACCTCTTTATCGAATTTCGATAACGCTTTTTTTCGGGATTTTGTAAGGATTGACGCTGAATCGATACAGAGTTGACGCGCCTTGTCTGATTTCTTTTGCAGCGCGTCGATATCAGCGCTTGAGTTTTCCAATAATGAGAGATTTTTAGCGAGCTGCTGCTTTTTGTCGATCAATTCATTAAGGCTGCACGAATACTTCTTTTTCAGCCGCTGGATTTTCGATAGGCGGGAGTTTATCGCCTCCATCCTCTCCTGGCTGTTGTCGCCGCCGCCGATCTTTTCCAAATACGCGCTGCAGAACATGTCCACCTCGGAGCAGGTCGATATCACCGCCTCCATGTCGTTTGCGTATGTGAGGACGGAAGGGTCATATTTGCCCAGCGTCTCTAACTTGCGCTTGGCCTGCGTCAGCTTTTTCTGTATTGAATCGCCGCCGGACGACGCGCCCATCAGCTCCAGCGTCTCTTTGGCGCACTCTATCCTCTGGGCCGATGTTGACAGGAGGGAGAGCTCCTGTTCAAGCGCCGCCTCCTCGTCCCTTTGAGGGTCAAGCGCGGAGAGCTCTTTGTATTGGAATTCGAGTACATCTTTCTTGTCGGCCAGCTCTTTTGCCGCCCTTTGCGCTTCAATAAATTCCTGCTGCGCGGTTATGTATGTGCTGTATGATGATGTGTAATTTTCTAAAGACGGTGATGTTTCAGGCAGCGCGTCCACAATATCAACGTGCGTATTGTCGTTAAGCAGTGATTGATGCTGGTGCTGCCCGTGCAAATCAATCAGCAGATCGCCGAGCGTTTTAAGGGACGAGAGCGGCAGCGGGACCTGATTTACGTGTATCCTGTTCTTGCCCGCCTTTGATATGCTCCTGCGTATGATCAGGCTGCCGTCTTCCGCGTCTATCCCCGCCTCTTTCAAAAAATCCCGCAATTTGGGCTTGAAATTCTCAATTTCCAAACACCCGTTGACCTCCGCGTCTTCGCACCCGCTGCGTATCATCTCCGACGACGCGCGTTCGCCGAGCAGCAGCCCGATTGCGCCTATAAGTATGGATTTTCCCGCGCCGGTCTCGCCGGTAAACACGGTAAAGCCGCCGCTGAATTCGAGCGACAGGTTTTCGATCAGCGCGAGGTTTTTTATGCGCAGTTCGCGTATCATAACCTCTTGTACCCCCGCCCCCAGCTCAACTTTTCCCGCAGCAGCGAGAAGTAGGACTTTTCGGCAAGCTGGATAAGATTTTTGCGAATGCCGCCGTAGGATACGATGACTTCATCGCCGTATTGCAGCTGAAAGGAGTCTAACCCGTCGGCGGTGAGCAGCAGGTCCGGGTTTTTCTCGTTTACGACTAATTTTACGGCGCGGTCCGACGGCAGTATCAGCGGCCTCTCCGTAAGCGAGTGCGGGCATATCGGCGTAAGCAGAAACGCCTGCACGGAGGGTTCCACAATAGGCCCGCCGGCGGAGAGCGAGTACGCGGTCGATCCGCTGGGCGTGGCCACTATCAGCCCGTCCGCGAAGAAATCCGTAATGAACTCGTTGCCGCACCACGCCGATATGGACGTCAGCTTTGGCCTGTTTACGCGGTTTATATAGATATCGTTCAGCGCTTTGAATTGACAGACGGCATTGCCGCCGCGGTTTACGCAAGCCTCCAAAACCATACGGCTTATAATGTCGTACTCGCCCGATTTCACCTTGCCGAGGCACTCCTCAAGCTCTTCCGGGCCGATATCAGTAAGAAATCCCAGACCGCCAAGATTAACGCCCACTATGGGCTTCTCCGAAAATCCGGTCATGTGCGCGACGGAGAGAAGCGTTCCGTCTCCCCCTGCGGAAACGATAGCGCCGCTCTTCTCCAGAAATACCTCTTCCGATTCCTCCGCGCGCATATTGTCAGGCAGCCGCCCGGCGAGTATGGGGNGGTAATAGACCGCAGCTCCGTTGTTTTGCGCCCAAACATGAATGCGCCGCAGCACATCGCAGATATTGTCGCATTTTTTGAATGATACTATGCCAAAAGACGTTATAGTTTTCATCGTCATATCCGTATTCATCGTGTTTTCAATCTCTTATTTGTTTCTGAATTCGCATATTTCGTTAATCATCTGCTCAAACTTTGGCCACCGCTCAAAAACAGCTTCGCCGGCGATGGCGGTTTTACCCATGCACTTAAGCCCCGCAACACAAAACGCTATGGCCATATGCGCGGGAAGCGGCTCTATGATATCAAAGCCGTCAAACTCTTTCGCCCCTTCAACGACTATGCCGTCCGGCATTTCGCCGTGGCGCACGCCAAGCGGGCGCAAACACTTTTCGAGCTGCTCAAGCCCGTCGGGATCGGCAAGGCGCAGCGCGCCGAGGTCCCTGAATACCGATTTGCCCTGCGCGAAAGAGGCGGCCACCGCCATGCAGGGCAGCTGCCCGACGTACTGATACAGCGGGACGCAGCGAATCTTTCGTCCGGCGCAATCGGTTTTTTTGACAGAAACGGTACCGCGCGATCCGAACGATGTCTTGCTTTCGTCCTGCACTGCGATCTTGCAATCCATCTTGCGCATGAACGATACAGCCTGAGACGCCCACGTCTCCGTAGGCACGTTGGATATCTCCAGCTCACCCTTGGGGACAAGGCATTTCAGTGTGATAAGCGCCGCCGCTAATACTTCATCACCCGGAATAACAATATCAATGGGAGGGGCGCCGGCGTTGCCATCAGCCGAATCCCGTTTCGAAAAATCCGTCTCGACAATAAATATGCGGCTCTGGTCGGATGTGCCGCGCTGCTTGCTCTGCAAAAACCTCATGCGTCTGGCAATGGTGTCGCCCCCGTCTTCCGCTGTATTTGATTTGCTGTTGAGCGTAAAACCAAACGCGTTGGCCAGCTGGCGCAGCGGTGTTGACAGATGGTAATCGGCAATCGTGAACGTCAGCTTCTCGCCCTTGCCGAACAGGAACGCCAGCAGCGCAGCGCAATCCTCTTCGTTGATGTTGGCGCTCTCGGCGATGCCGCTGTCAAAATACGTAGAGCGCAGCCCGAACATGTCGTCTGCCTGAACCTGTTCTACCGTAATGCCGAGCCGCTTTGCGCGCGCGATGAAATCCTCTCGCTGCTTTTCAGATATCGACCGCGCCGTTACCGTCTTGCCCATGCCAAGCCCCATAAACAGATATATCACACGGTAGGGGAGAAGCGATTCCGGGAGCGCCAGCAGAAGTCCGGGATCATTATGCCCCTGCGGATCGATCAGCAATTCGGTACCGTCCAACTGTACAACCGCGTGGCTCTGTATGGTGCGGACGATGCCGTTTACGACATCGCTTTCAGCAACGCCGGACACTTTTATCTTCCTCGCCGCCGCGCAAGCGCCAAGCGCCGCCATAAACAGCAGGTCCGGCGATACCGGCAGCTCCGCCTTACCCTGAACACTCTTTGCCGGGCGTAAATCTATCATCTTTCCATTCCTTTCATAGAGTCCCGTATCTCCCGCGCCGCCTCGAAGCTTTCCCTCAGGGCGTCATCCGCGAGTTTTGCCTTCATGCCGCTCAGCGTATCGATATACGCGTCGATAAGCGGGATGATGGCGCCCTTGTTTGTCGCGAAGATATCGTGCCATATGTCATAGCTCGCCGACGCGATACGCGTAGTGTCCCGAAAACCGCCCGCCGCAAGCGCAAGCGTTCCAGGAAAATGTTTCTCCTGCTCGTTTGCGCACAGCACAAGCGCGCTCGCGAGAACGTGCGGGAGGTGGCTCACCGCGGCGGCCATCGAATCGTGTACAGACGGGTCGAGCATTGTTACCCTGCACCCCAAAAACTTTTGTAAAAAACCGGCAAGCCCGGCGGCCGTTTGGTGATCCCCGTCACCCGTCGGCGTCAGCACATAGGCAGCGTCTTTAAACAAATCAGAATCGCTCGCCTCAACGCCGCTCTTCTCCGACCCCGCCATAGGGTGCCCGCCTATAAAGCGTACACGCGGCGGCAAATACTCTCTCGCTGCGTCGGCAATGACCTTTTTCGTACTGCCGATATCCGTAACTACAAGCCCCGCCGGCAGTTCCATCGCCCCCAATTTTTTTATGGTATCAACGATGGCAAGGATAGGGGAACACAGTATCAGCAAATCCGTTTGCGCGATAACCTCCGGCAAATCGGAATACGGATGCCCCTCGTCAATCAGCCCCCTGTCCAAAGACGCCTTTACCGCCTTTTCCGACGACAGCCCGATAACCTTGCCGCCAAACCCGGCTTTCTTAAGCCCGGCCCCTATAGACCCGCCCAAAAGCCCCACGCTGTATACCGTCACCGTTTTCGGATTATATGGCATAACGCTATCAACGTTCATATCAACTCCATCCTGACCCCAATCGCCACACCCAATAATTTCCTTATTTTTTTCTCAATCCGGTTCTCGGTTCAACAGATATATAACCTGCCCCTGTTTGGTCATCGGAATCAAAAAATCCTTATAGTATACGATGATAGATTCCGATTTGACCTCTACCCGCACCTCTTTGTTGATCTTCGCCTGCACCTGCCTGACCTTTTCCTTTACGCGCGCGATGATCTTGTCTTCCACCTCCTTGCGCGTCAGCTTCTCAAGGAGCGCCTCCCTGTCTTTTTTCTCTATCAGTTTACGATACCCGCCAACATCGCCTTGATACTTGCTCTCTGCTACATACAGCGCGCCGTAGTGCAGCCGCCGCGCTATCGCCTGTACAGCGTAGACGTCGTGCTCGACGCTCGACCCGTACTGCCCGTCATCCCCCGGCCGGCAAATTTTGTGCAGCAGCAGCCGGTAGCTCGCCAATACCGCGCCGGTGAAGTTGACCTCGTCAAAATCCTTTATGTGCAGCCCCGTCTCCGGGATGTTGACCGCCCGCCTCGGCGCAGGAAGCCCGCCGCTGAACGGGCGTTCTTCCGGTATGCAGAAACGCCCGAACTTCGCGTCCATCTCCTCGTGGTGCCAGAGGCGCAGCTCAAAGAGCGAGCGCAGGTCCTCGTTGGCGAAACCGCTTTGCCCGTGTGCGTAGGCCACCTCGTTAACGCACCACTGCGCGCGGTCTATCAGCCGGTGGATGATCGTCTCCTCAAGCCCCTCAAGGCGCGAGGCTATGTGGTCTAAATTTAATTCTGCCATGATGCCGCTGTAGCCGCCTTTAATGATTTGACTTTTTTAAGCAGCGCGGATGACGGCGTGATGCCCCTGATAACGGATGTTTCGATCTCGCTGACAAGCGCGCTGCCTACAATTACGCCCTGCGCCCCGGCCCTGCGCACATCGCGCACATGCTCAGGCGTGGATATTCCGAACCCGACCGCCAAAGGCTTGTCCGTAACCTTTTTAAGCCGCGATAACGTTGTTTTTACCGATGCGCTTAACGTGGCGTCGACGCCGGTAATACCCGGACGGCTGACAACGTAAACGAACGAATCAACCGATTTGCAGATATAGCGCATCCGCTGGTCCGGTGTGAACTCGCTGACAATGAAAACGCGGCCTATGCCGTACTTGCGCATACACGCCCCAAGCTCCTGCGACTCCTCCGGCGGCATATCGGCCACGAGTATGCTGTCGATGCCGGCCTTCGCCGCCTTTTTGCAAAAAACGTCATATCCGATATGGGTGATGGAATTCGCGTATGTCAACAGCCCTATGGGAATGTTTGTGAATGTGCGTATCGCGCTTATCAGCTCAAAAAAATTCCGGTGGTTAAGCCCCGCCTTAATAGCCCGCTGCGCCGCCCGCTGGTTAACGGGCCCGTCGGCGACAGGGTCGGAGAACGGGTACCCGATCTCCAGAATATCCGCCCCGCCCTTAACATACGCCTTGATGACGTTGATAAACATATCAGGATCGGGATCGCCCGCGACGGCAAACGGAATAAACGCCGCCTCCTTGCGCTTACTCACCTTCTCAAAAGCCTCTTCATATCTGTTCATCATATATCAGTCCCCAAAAATTTAGCCACAGATTCAATATCCTTGTCACCGCGCCCGGATAAATTGATTACGATAACGGAGTCTTTCTTTATCTTTGCCGCTTGCTTGATGACATAGGCCGCGGCGTGGGACGACTCAAGCGCAGGGATGATCCCCTCCGTCTCGCACAGCATCTTAAACGCGCCGACAGCCTCCTTGTCCGTTGCGAAAGTATAGGTTGCCCGCCCGGTATCAAACAGGTGTGCGTGCTCCGGCCCGATGCCGCTGTAATCAAGCCCCGCCGATACCGAATGCGTATCCGCAATCTGCCCGTCGCGGTCCTGCAATACGTATGAATAAGCACCGTGCAAAATCCCTGGTTTGGCATGAGGCGACGGCGTCAGCCTGACCGCGTGCTGATTCCCGCGCAGCCCCTTCCCGCCGGCCTCGACACCGATCAGCTTCACCCCGTTGTCCTTAATGAACGCGCTGAATATCCCGATGGCGTTTGACCCGCCGCCGACGCACGCCACAATCTCGCTTGGCAGCCTCCCCGCGGCCTTCAGAATCTGCGCCCGGCATTCCGTACCGATGATCGACTGAAAGTCCCTGACGATAGTGGGGAAGGGGTGCGGCCCCAATGCCGACCCGAAAGCGTAGTGGGTATCCTTAACCGACTTTGTCCAGTCCCGCATCGCCTCGTTCACCGCGTCTTTCAGCGTCTTTCCCCCGCTCTCTACCGGCACCACGCGCGCGCCGAGCAAGCCCATGCGGAAGACGTTGGGCTTCTGCCGCTCCATATCTATCGTTCCCATATAGATGTCGCAGCTCATGCCCAAAAGCGCCGCCGCCGTTGCGGTCGCTACCCCGTGCTGGCCCGCCCCGGTCTCGGCTATAAGCCGGTTTTTGCCCATGAACCGCGCCAGAAGCGCCTGCCCCAGGGCGTTGGTTATCTTGTGCGCCCCGGTGTGGTTCAGGTCTTCGCGCTTCAGAAATATCCGCGCCCGCCCCCCGGTCAGCCGCGCCGCGAGGTTCACCGCCTCGTAAAGCGGCGTGGGCCGCCCGTTGTAGGTCTCAAGCAGGCGCCGGTACTCAGACTGCCAGTGCGCGTCGCCCCCGAACAGCTCGTAGGCCGCCTCAACCTCCGCGAGCGCCGGCATAAGCGTCTCCGGCGCGAACATGCCGCCAAACCGCCCGAAATAGCCTTTTTTCGTCTTTGCCATATTATCTGCCGTAGGGGCGAACCCAAAAGCCCGCCCGCTTTTTTAGTGTACGTATGATGCGAACCGGTACCGCATAAATATAAATATAATTTTTGCCGTTGCGCTCCGCCGTATATTATATTGATAATATAAAAATAATATTTCACGGCTCCCGTACTATTATAATGTAATTTCATTCTGCCCTCCCCCCAGCTAATTCATGGCAGAATATTGGGGATTTGTGTGCCCCCTTAAAAACGCTCTATAGATGCCTTTACTGGAAATACCTTTAGATACACGTTTGGAACTGCGCCGGAATTCGCTTATCTCACACTCTCTGCCTTAACCGTAAATTACGGAATTTTATTGCATTATCATAAAAAACCATTAACGCAGCCGTGCGGCGGAGCTGTCGCGGCTGGGTACAGAAAAGGAGCAGTTTATGCTAAACCGCATTAAGGTAGGCACAAAATTGGTTGCCGGCTTTCTCGTTGTAGCCGCGATAGCCGCTTTTATCGGCGTTATGGGTATAAGGAGCGCCGCCCAGTTAGACGCCCTTGTAGACGAACTTTACGCCAAGCGTCTGATTGGCCTTAGCGCCATAGACGACATCTCCCTCGGCATCACGGATATCCGTTTGGCCGTCAGCACAATGACGACGAGCGATGACGAGGGGTACAGGGCCCAGGTCACGGAGATAGAGGTGGCGAAGGCGTTTATCCATTCCAGATTCGAGCAGCTCGACAGCGCCCTCACAAACGACGCGGGGCGGGATTTAAGGAAAAGAATAAGGGCGGAGTACGACAACTACCTTGGTGCTGTGGTAAACGCGATAAAAGAGGCCGAAACCGGCAGGGTAACCGTGAACCCCAAATTCCAGGCTGCGCTTGATAATACCAAAAGCACCGCCGCAGCCTCCGCCGAATTGGCGCGGGAATTGGTGGTTATGAGCGAAAACCTCGCTAAGGAGGCGTGGATAAACAGCAACAAAACCTTTATAAATATCCGCAACACACTCGTTGCCCTGCTTATAACAGGTGTTGTAATTGGCATAGCTCTCGGATATATTATCTCCCGCAGCATAAGCAAACCGCTCAACGCAAGCGTAAAGATGCTTAACGAGATGAAAACCGGCCACCTCGGCATGAGGCTCAACATGAACCGCGGCGACGAGATAGGGGAGATGGCCGAGACGATGGACGCCTTCGCCGATTCCCTGCAAAATACCGTGGTGGGCACTATGAAGCAGATAGCCAACGGCGACCTGAGCGCCAGAATTATACCGCAGGACTCGCATGACGAAATAGGCCCGGCGCTGCGCGACACAATAGAGGCGCTGCGCGGGCTCATAATAGAAGACGGCGGCAAGGTACTCGACGCGGCAGCCGACAAAGACCTCACGCAGCGCCTGCAGAGAGAGTACAAAGGCGAGTACGCGCGCATGAAAGAGAACATAAATACCGTAGTCCAAAACCTCGACGATGCCATGACGCAGGTGGCCGAGGCTGTCTCGCAGGTGTCAAGCGCAAGCGGACAGATATCAAGCGGGTCGCAGTCGCTCGCCGAGGGCGCGAACAATCAGGCAAGCGCAATCGAAGAGGTCTCATCAAGCCTCGAACAAATGTCTTCCATGACAAAACAGAACGCCGGCAACTCCTCGCAGGCAAAGATTCTGGTATCTGAAGCCGGCGCGTCCGTCAACGAGGCCAACGAGGCAATGGAACGCATGGCCGACGCGATACGGCAAATCAAGACATCGTCCGACAACACCGCGAAAATCCTCAAAACCATCGACGATATCGCCTTCCAGACAAACCTGCTTGCGCTCAATGCCGCCGTAGAGGCCGCCCGCGCGGGCGAAGCCGGCAAGGGCTTCGCGGTTGTGGCCGAAGAGGTCCGCAACCTCGCCATGCGCTCCGCCGAAGCCGCCCGAAACACCGCCGACATGATCGAAGAGTCGGTAAAAAACGCCGACGGCGGCGTGAAAATCACTGAAGACGTAGCAAGCGCCCTCAACAAAACGGTAGAAAGGTCAAACAAAGTGGCCGACCTCATATCAGACATCGCTGCGGCGTCAAACGAACAGGCCCTGGGCATAGAACAGGTCAACAGCGCCGTGGCCTCTATGAACCAGATAACCCAGGAAAATGCCGCCAACTCCCAGGAATCGGCAAGCGCCGCGGAAGAGCTGAGCAGCCAGGCCGCCGAACTGGCCAATATGGTGCAAAACTTCCGCCTGAGCGCACACGTCAACACCCAAAAAACCCAATTCAGAATGGCAACCCTGCCCGCCTCAAAACAAAAAACAATAAAAATGCCGGCGATAAGCGATAAAAGAACCCAAATCATACGCGCTGCAAAACCGGAAGAAATCATCCCGCTGAACGAAGACGAACTGATGGAATTCTAAACAAAACAAACACAACCAAAATTCCCCCCGCCAATACCGGCGGGGCCGGGNTTTTTGGTCGCCGGGCAGACGCCGGCCTCGTCTGAGAACTTTTTTATTTTTTCTACCCATTCCCGGTATAATTAATGTATATTTATATATATTGGTCGTATCGGGATTTTTCTTTTTTATCTTTTTTCGGCCTCAGAAGACGGTGGCCCGGTTTTTCCCGCTAATGGTAGATGATTGGCTGTCGTGGACGGATATGGCGGGGGTAAATGAGGAAGAAGAGTAAGGTCGGTATTTTGGCGTAATTTATATATTTTATTATAATTATTTTGCTAAATAGTCAATTGGAGATAAAAAATGGCAAAGAGTATATCGGAAATAGAAAAAATATTAGACCGTATAGGGCTTTCGATGGAGGAAAGCGATAAGCGCCGTGCTGATATGGAGCGCGTATTGGCCGAAAGCCGTGCTGAGACGGAGCGCGTATTGGCTGAAAGCCGTACTGAGACGGAGCGCGCTATGAAAGAATTGGCAGAAGCGCAACAGATAACAGAACACTCTATTACCCGTATGTCAGAAAAAGTAGATAGAGTAACGGGAAATGTTGGAGGATTGAACAGGAGTATCGGTGAGATCGTCCAAATAATCGTAATTCCCGGCATTATAAGTAAGATGAACGCCCTCGGCCATGACTTTACTATGGCTTCCATTGAAAAGGAGTATTACAAGGTAGAAGGCAGGAATCTTTTGGAAGTGGATTTGTTGCTTGAAAATTGTCAGGAGGTAATGGCGATCGAAGTTAAGACATCTGTAACTGTGAATAAGATAGAACATCATTTGGGTCGATTAAAGCTGTTGCGGAAAAATGAAAAAAATACGGGGATGGCCGGTAAAACGATGTACGCTGCAATTGGAGGGTTGCGTTTTACGGACGATGCCCGCCAGTTTGCGCGTGAATGTGGGATGTATTTAATAGACATAGACGAGGATGATGAAAAAATCGACGTAGTTTCACCTGAAACAGTTGGGAAATGGTAATTTTATACCATCGGAGATAAAAAATGGCAACAAGCATTGAAGAAATACAGGAAATTTTGGCCGGCTTAGGGCGTTCTATGGTCGAAAGCGATAAGCGTCGCGAGGATATGGAGCGCGTATTGGCCGAAAGCCGGGCTGAGACGGAACGCATTATGAAGGAATTGGCAGAGACACAGAAAGCGACAGAACAATCTATTGATCGGATGTCAAGAAAAGTAGATAAAATGACAGATAAGTTTGGCGGCTTGAATAATAGCGTTGGCCAGCTCGTTCAAATGGTCGTTATTCCGGGGGTAAAAGAAAAAATGAATATTCTCGGATATAATTTTACGATGGCAACTGTCGAAAAGGATTACTATAAGGCAGATGGGAAGAGCCTTACAGAAGCAGATTTATTACTTGAAAACTGTAAGGATGTTATGGTAATAGAAGTTAAAACAACACTTACTTTGGAAGATGTAAATCATCATTTGAGGCGATTGGAGATTCTGCGAAAGAATGAAAATATAACAGGAATGTCCGGTAAGGTTATGTATGCTGCGATTGCGTGTATACGTTTTAAGGAGGGCGCGCGTGAGTATGCAGTTGAAAACGGGATGTACTTAATAGACATAGAGGAAGATACGGATAGAATCGGCGTAGTTTCACCTGAAACAGTCGGGAAATGGTAAATTTATGCCATTGGAGATAAAAAATGGCAACAAGTATTGAAGAAATACAGGAAATTTTGGCTGGGATAGGACGGTCTATGACCGAATTTTGAGCGTTTTTGCCGAGATTGCCGAAAATCCGGCGCCCCATGGCCCTGTTTCGCCCCAAAAAATCCCAAAAAAGCCTTGCACACAGGNCCCCCGATATACTATATTATAGAACAATAATATAACTACCCCATTTCCCCAAAGACAGGAACCCTTGTTAAATGAAGAGATTGACCCTATTGCTATTAATGCTCCTATTCTCCACGGCCTTCGCCCAAGGCCCCAAGGTGCCGATAAGAAACGTTGCTGTAGTAGAGACGCAGATAGACGAGCAGTCCGGCGCGGCCAAAGAAATGAGCAAGGCCGAGGTGCGGGTGATAACCGATGAGATCCGCCGCGAAGCAGTAAACAACCTGCCGCGTAACAGATATAG